>DYKK01000054.1:0-11394 GCA_020722625.1 Anaeromyxobacter dehalogenans | reverse complement strand
GTGAAGGCGGGATTCATCGTCATGACCGCGGCGATCCTGGCCGCGTGCCATGCCGACCGTCCCACTCGGGGTGCGAGTCCGGACGAACGCCTGGTCTCGTTGCACCAAGACGCCCTCATCCGCCGCGAGGAGGTCCGGGCCGTGGTCGCGAACCACCTCGGGCACTGGAATGCGGTCCGCAAGTATCAGAATCTTTTCCGGATGTTCCGCGTGGAGGAACGGATCCCGGTCGGGCCGCACGTGGACGACCTGGTCCGGGACATCGAGGGGGTCGCGCGGCGGGTCGGATTCCGAGACGCGGCGGTCGAGGCCCGCATCGGCGACGCGGTCCCGCCGGACCTGCCCGAGACCGTGGGGACCCCCGGGGGCCACGCCTGGAAGCCGGAAGAGGTCGCCGGGACCGTCCGCGTGGTCCTGCGCGCGCGGCCCGCGGACCTCGGTCTGTCCGAGCACCTGGTCGCCGCACTTCGGGGGCATCTGCCCCGCCTCTTCCTCCCGCGGTCGGTCCGCCTGGGCCGCGGCGAGGTCGTGGTCGAGGGGGAGGCGTTCCATTTCCACGACGTCCGCCCACCGGTGCAGGTCCTCCGTGCTCCGGACCTGGCCCGGGACGTGTCCGACGCGGGCCTGTCGCTGGACCCGCCCGACCCCGAGACCGCGTTGTTGCTGCTCCACCTGACCCGCCTGTACGGCGACACCGCGGTGGACGTGGCCCTGTCCGGGCCGTCCCTGTTCGAGGCCGCCCGCGCGCGGCTCCTGGCGGCCCGGTTCGACTTCTTCAAGGCGCGGGTCCGCGACGTGGAGGCGGTGCGGTTCTCGTCGCTCCTGTCGCGGTAGTTGTGCGGGGGTCGTGTTTCCGGACGTTCATCAAGGCTTCGAAATCCCGCGGGATTGACATTGGGCGGAATTCGGGCTAGAAATCCCGCGGCTTGCAGCGCAATGAGTCCCGCGCCGTCGCGGGGACACGAACGCGAAAGGAGAAGCCATGATGTTTGGACGATTCACGCAGGGCTGGGCGCTGGCCGTCGCGGCCCTGGCTGCGGCGTGCGCCTCGTCCCAGGGGCCGGCCGCGCCCCCGCCCACCGGCGGGGATCCCAAGGTGACGGGCAAGGGCGACTGCCCCGACTGCGACCCGGGCGGGGGAAGCGCCTTCGAGCAGACCGGGATGGCCCCGCGGTTCTATCGGGCGGGGGACAGGTTCCTGGTCGCCTTCCGCTTCGATTTGCGGTCGGACATGGCCCGGGCGGCCCCGGAACTCGCCCCGGACCGCACCACCGCGAGCGAGGTCTATCTGTTCCAGTACCGGGTTCTCGGGGTCACGAAGCAGGTCTTCGACCGGGTGATGCGCGAGGTGGCCGAGGTCGAGGTCACGCAGGCGACGCCCCCGGACCATGCGGAACTCTTCGCGCCCGACCGCGTGGACCGGCACGAACCGAAACTGGTGTTTGCCCTGAACGACCTGCTGGACCCCATCGAGGAAACCATTTACAACTCGGAATATCCCGACGGATACACCGTCGAGGTCAACCAGAAGTCGTCCCTGAGCACGGGGTCGAGCGTTTATCCCCACACGATCCCACGCATCCTGGTCCAGGGGAGCGGGTCCGCGGCCCCCGAGGTCCCCGCGGACCTCGCGGACATCCTCACGACCTTCGACCCCGGATGGGCCGGCCGGACGTTTGAACGCTACGACTTCGACAACGGGGACGTCGTGTATTGGGCGAGGGGCGACCTGTGGCCCTTCTTCATCCGGACGAGCCAGGGCGTGGGCGTCCTGATCCGCCGGGACCTGGCGCAGTGACTGGGAGGCGATGACATGAAGTCCAGAACGATTCGTTTCCTTTGCGTCTTCGCGGGTCTCGCAATGGCCGGCCCGGCGTGGTCCAACCCCAACACCCGGTACGGCGAGGTCCTCTTCTCGAAACTGCCGCTGCGGGGCACAGTGTCCAAGGTCGTGTGGGTGGGTTCCTGGTGGGGCTACAAGCGGGACGGGATCGCCTACCGGCTCCACGACCCGGCCGTGTCGGGCCTGTGGGGCGACGAGTACAAGAAGAAGACGGACCGCTTCGACGCGGACGACGCGACCCTGTACTCGCCGGCCGAGAAACTGGACCGGCTGCTCGGGCGCGCCGGCCAGATCGAACGGGACAAGATCAAGGCGTATCTCGCTGCCGTTTCCGAAAAAGACGATGAGGTCAAGACCTTGATGGAGCGCCAGCACGAACTGGTCTATCGCATCAACCGGATGCTCGCGGAGCATGAGGGCGACCCCGCGTGGGACTGGCGCGAGACGCCGGAAGGCAAGGAATATCTCGAGAACAAGAAGAAGATCGAGGACGCCGGGAAGTCCTTGGACGACAAGAAGTTCACGGTGGATACCGCCACGGAGTTCGAAGTTCTGGAGCACGGGCTCGGGCAGTTCGCAGTCGAGGGCTGGTACGGGCACTGCAACGCCTGGTCCGCGGCCGCGGTCATGGAGCCGGAGCCCCGGCGCGACGCGGTGGTGGACGGCGTGACGCTGACCCCCGGCGACGTGAAGGGCCTGCTGACCGAGGCGTGGATGGAGTGCTCGTCGTCGTTCCACGGGTCGCGCAACGACTGGGACAAGGACGAGGACGCGAAGAAGGAGGTGGACTTCCAGGACGTGACCCCCGCGGCCTTCCACATCTTCTTCGCGGACCAGATCGGGAACCGCGACAAGTCCTTCGTGATTGACCAGTGCACGGGCGCGGAGGTCTGGAACCAGCCGGTGAAGTCCTACCGCTTCAGCGTGAAGCCGCTGTACCAGGTGGTGGACGGGGTCGCGAAACCCGAGGAGGTGGACGTCAAGCGGACGGACTACTCCGGCGGCGAAGGCCGGGTGAAGAGCCTGGGCAAGAAGCCGGTGTACCGGGTCCTCGTGACCGCGACCATCCACTGGATGCACGACGGGCTTCCCCACGAGACCCTGACCGTCCAGAACTACCGCGACGACATTGACGACGAGACCTACGCGACCGCGTACAAGGTCCGCGAGATGTACGACGACCAGATAGACCTGAGGACCCTGACGTACGTCCTGTGGCTGTCCGCGCCGATGGACGACCCCACGGCCGAGATCCTCGGGGACGGGGAGTGGCAGGACGCGGACCTGGGCATCTATGCGCACCCGGACTTCCTGTGGCAGCCCCTCTCGAACACCAACAACTACCGCGTGTACGAGAACGAGTACGTGGATTATCAGTACCTCGCGTCCACCATCCTGCCGCAGTCCATCGAGTCCCAGGACTCGCCGGCCGTCGAGCCGGGGACGTACTCCGCGACGGGACTGCCTGTGGACATCCCCGACAACGCGCCGAGCGCGTGCGCTCGCGTCACCATTCCGGTCCCGCACGACCTGACGGTGTACAAGGCCTCGCTCGAGCTGACCATCCGACACACCTATATCGGGGACCTCCGCGTCCGCGTCACGATGCCCGACGGGTCGTATCGGACCCTCAAGAACTACGGGACCGGCGGCAGCGCGGACGACATCGAGAAGACGTACTCAGTCAAGAAGGTCAAGGGCAAGACCGCCAAGGGCGACTGGGTCCTGGAGGTCTGCGACAACGCCGCGGCGGACACGGGGTCCATCGAGAAGGCGGCGCTCCGGATCACGCCGCAGGACTGACGTTGCCTGGACGCCGGGCCCCGGCGCGCCGCGAGAGCGACTTCCCTCAGCCGGTTGAAAGCGAGGGTCACGTGAAATCGGGCGTCTTCGCGATCTTCCTGGCCGGGGCCCTTCTTGCAGGCTGCGATCGCGCCGGAGAACCATCGTCCGATCCGGCCGGGGATGCCGGGGAACTCCCCGCGCGAGACCCGGGGTCCGGAAAGGACGAGGAGAACCCGGACACTCCCGGGAACTCGGCCACCTACCGCGTCCTGTCCTTCAACGTCCTGTGCTCGGTGTGCGACCCGTCGTTCGACCCCTGGGAACAGCGACTCGCGTACTTCGAGGACATCTTTTCGAGATACCGGCCGGACCTGATCGGCCTCCAGGAAATCATGGTCCCCGAGGAGGTGGACCAGGTCGTCGCGGCCGCCGACGCGGGTGGGACAGGACCGGCCGACCCCCGCTTCGGCGCGCTGTACTACGAGGGGGACCAGGACTACCTCCCGAACCCGGACGCGACGATCCTGTACCGCCTGGACCGCTTCGACCTGGTCGAGTCCGGCGTGTACTGGCTGAGCCCGACCCCGGAGGTGCCGTGGTCCAAGGGTCTGTCCGAAGAGCAGTTTCTCCCGAGACACGTCCACTGGGCGCACCTGCGCGACCGGGCCGTGGATCGAGACCTCCTGTTCGTCACGACCCACTTCGACGCGAACCACCCGGCCCAGGAGAACAGCGCGCCGCTCGTCCTGGACCGCAGCGGCCCCTGGGCCGCGAAGATGCCGGTGATCCTGACCGGGGATTTCAACTCGGAACCGGACAACGGAGGATATGTCACGCTGACCCAGGGCCTGGACGGTCAGGGATTCCATTTCGAGGACGCCTACGTCCTGTGTCCGGACCCGCGCACCGCCGCGAACCGCGACCCTCCCCCCTCCTGGGACCCGGCCCGGAGGATTGACCACGTCTTCGTGGCGGGCGGGACGTGGACGTGCTCGGAATGGGTGGTGGACCTGTTCCGCTACGGACCCCATGATCAGGCCCCGTCGGACCACTGGCCCGTGTTTGCGGAGGTCCGGGTGGACCCATGACCGGACGCGCGTTCATCGCTTCACTGGCCGCGCTGTGGATCGCCTGCGGGGGCGCGCGGTCCGGGACGCCCTCCGATTCCCGCCCCGACCTCCCCGGCGGCGAAACCCTCGTGGACGACCTCGCCGTCGTCCCGGGGGACCCCTCCGGCGAGGACGGCGCGGCCCTGGACGAGCCCGCCGGTCCGTCTCCGCGCATCGAGTTCATCCTGCCCACCTCGGGCACGTACGCGACCGGATGCGGACAGGCCTTTGCCGTGCGGGTGCGCGTGGCGTCGCCGGACGCGCCGCTCGCGGAGGTGGTGGTCGCGGGGCAGGTCCTCGAGCCCCGCGAGGGGGAACAGGAGGTCGTCACCGCGCTCTGGTCCGGCCTCAACGTGCTCGACGCGAGGGCCCGCACCGTGTCCGGCGCGCAATCCGTCGAGCACCGCGCGGTCCTGTGCGGGGAGTACCGTTCCCCGTCCGAGGTCGTGGTCCACGCCGCGGACCTCTACCTGGGACGCGAGGCCCTGACCGTGATCGGCCGGGCCGCGGCGCGGTTCGTGGACACCGCGGACCTCGGGGGCCTCGCACGCGGGATGAACCCGCTCTACCGGTCGTCGCTCGTCACGGTGACTGCGGAGGACGTGACCCTGTCCCCCGGGACCGAGGTGACGCTCAAGCCGGCCTGGGGCCTGATCGTGCTGGGCCTCGTGGTGCGGGACCTGGACGTGAGGGTTGTCGTCTCCCTGCTGGACCAGCCCTCGACGACCTGGCCCGTCCGGATCGCGACCGCCCGCCTGTCGGCCGAGGGGATGGTCACGCTCGGCGTCGCGCCGGCCGGCGGCGTGACCGTCGGCCTCACCGGGACGACCCTCGACCTCGGGGACCCGACCGTGACGGTCGAGGGGCTCGCGGACGACCTGCTCGCCGTGTTCCCGGAGTATCGCGAGGCGATCCTTCAGGCCGTGGAAGGGTTCCTGGCGGGGTTCCTGGAGGAACAGGTCCCGCGGGCCGTCGGGGCGGCGTTCGAGCGGCTCGCGGACCCGATCCCCATCGAGGTGCTCGACCGCGCCTTCGATCTGCGCTTCTCGCCGTCCGAGGCCGAGGTCACGCCGGACGGGGCGCGGATCGGCCTCGACGTCGGCATCACCGGCCTGGACGCGATCCCCGCCCACGACTCCCCCGGGGTCCTCGCGACCCCGGGCCAGGAGGAATGGCCGGAGGTGCAGGGCGTCCGGATCTCCCTGAAGGACGACCTCCTCAACGTCGTGTTCCACGAGGCATGGAGGTCGGGTCTCCTGGAGTTCACCGTGGACCAGGCGTTCCTGGACGCCCACAAGGTCGAGGTGGACCTCGTCGCGGGGTTCCTGGGGGGCATCCTGGCCCTCCTGCCCGGCCCTCCGGTGGACCCGGAGACCCGGATCGCGGTGGACGTGCGCGCGACCTTCCCCCCGGTCGCGTCGCTGGACCTTCCCGCCTCGGGCGGGGTCCGGCTCGGGGTGAGCGACCTCCACCTGGAGGTCCGCCGGGATGCCTCGCCGGACCAAGGCCCGCTGCTCCCGATGGTGGCAACGGTCCGACTGGACGGCGAGGGGGTCCCCTCCGAGGGATGGGGCGCGGGGTCCGCCGTGACGGTGAGCCTCCATGCCCTGGACGTGGCGCTGGATGTCGCGGACCCCGATGGGACGTTCGCCGGAGTCGAGGCGTACCTCGAGGAGACGACGTCGGGGCTGCTCCTGGCGATCGGTCCCACGGTGTCCGGGCTGCTGGGGTCCATCCCGCTCCCCTCCTTCGGCGGGTTCGCCGTGACGGACCTCCACGTCGGGACGGACCGCAAGGACGGCGGGGTCCTGTTCGTCACGGGCGACCTGGTGGAGGCTGGACCATGAGGGCGCGGCGTCCGACCTCCGCGTTCCTCGCGGCCGTGGCGTCCCTGGCGGCGTGCGGTCCCGGCGGGGGGAGCCCGGGTCGGGACGCGGGGACGGACGGGCCGCCTCCGGACGCGAGCGGCGCCTGCGACGGAGGCGGACCGCTCCGCATCGTGGCCCTGGACGCCTCTGGACGGCGACTCCCCGCCTGGGAGGTCACCCTCTCCGCGGGCGCGACCGTCCTCGAGACCGCGCGCGGGCGCGACCCGCAGGTCCCCGCCTCCCCGGGCACGCCGCTGCGCGTGACCGTGACGGCGGACGGTTTCCTGTCCGCGGAGGTCGAGGTGCGGGTGGACCCCGGCGTCGCGGAAGGCGCCTCGGCCCGGGTGGTCGCGGGCCCCGCGTGGACGGCCCTGTCCCGGGCCCCGGATGCAGGCTGCCGGCTCACGTGCTACGTGGGTCTGGACCACGCGTGGTTCGCCTCGTCGGGCCGCCCGTTCCGCGACGGGAATCAGGTGGACCTCCTGATGGACGGCGAGGCCTTCTGGACCGCGGTGCGCGACGACCTCGCGCGGGCGACCGCGGAGGTGCGGATGAGCACCTGGTGGTGGCAGTCGGACTTTGAACTGGTCCGCCCCCCGGGGCACGAGACGATGACCCCCGGCGAACGGCGCGCGAACACGGTCCTCTCGATCCTGGACCCGTCGCCGGCGTTCAAGCGCCTCCTGGTGAACCGATTCGCGCCCGAGACCCCGACCGGCATGGCCTACCTGAACACGGACCCGGACATCCGGGCGCGCGGCCTCGCGGACGGCGACGGCTTCGAGGTCATCCTCCAGGGGAACGCGACGGAGGTCCCCCTGGCCGGGACCTACGACGGCCCCGTCCCGGCGTGGTCGTTCGCGGAGAGGGTCGCGCGCAACCCGGAATTCGCGGGCGAGGTCTGGCCGGGGGTCGCGCGCGGTGCCGAGGTCCTGACCGCCCTGGACGCGGCCTCGTATCATCAGAAGGCGTTCGTCGTGGACGGCCGAGTGGCCTACGTCAGCGGGATGAACGTCAAGAGCACGGACTGGGACACGCCGGACCACCGGGTGTTCGACTCCCGACGGATGAAGTTCGACACGCCCTCCGAGGAGCGCCTGCGCGTGAAGGAAAGGCGGCAGTTGCCCGACCTCGGGCCGCGCAAGGACTACGGCATCCGGGTCGAGGGGCCGGCGGCCGCGGACGTGGACGACGTCCTGTGGGTCCGGTGGGACCTGGCCCTGGCCGAGGGGGCGATGTACGCGGAGCACGCGACCCCGTTTTCCAGGCCGTTCCCCACCGGGACCTGGGACTGGTCGGTGCCCGAGGGGCGCCCGCTGGTCCAGGTGGTCGCGACCCTCCCTCCCCCCATCGAGGAGCAGTCCATCCTCGAGACGTGGGCGAAGGCGTTGCGCAACGCCGCGTCGTTCATCTACATCGAGGACCAGTACTGGCGGATGCCGATCCTGAACGCCGTGATCGTCCAGACCCTCCGGGAACGGCCCTGGGTCACCCTGATCGTGGTGACCAAGCCCGTGTCGCTCGCGGACGGGGCCAAGAAGTGGACGGTCGAGACGGACCGCGCCATCCGGGAGGCGGCCGGGGACCGGTACCTGTTGCTTCAACTCAAAAGTTTCGACGCGGTACCTCGCGAGCCGCCCCGCGACCCGGACGACGAGACCGCGACGTTCTACTTCGTGGACATGGACGTGCACTCCAAGATGCTCATCGTGGACGACGAGTACCTGTCCGTCGGGTCCTGCAACAAGAACAACCGCGGGCTCCTGTACGAGGGCGAACTGAACGTCTCGGTGTGGGACCCCGAGTGGGTGCGCGAGGCGAGGCGGCGCATCTACCGGAACCTCGTCGGACCCGAGCGCGCCGCCGAGGTCGGCGACGACCCGGCCGCGAACTTCGCGCTGCTGAAGGACATCGCCGAGAGGAACGCCTCGGTCGAGGCGTGGTGGCACGCGAACGGCGCCGGTCTCGACGCGCAGGGGGTGGCCACCGCCGCGCAGGCGCACCGGCCGGACGGGTTCGTCTATCCGCTGTCCTTCTCGCCGGACTATGTGCTTGAGGTCGGTCCGGACGTCTTCTGAGCGGCCGGCGGGGACCTACGGACAGACGATCGGTGCGCAGACACGGACCTTGCCGGTCTTCGAGGTCTCGAGCGGGGCGTCCACCTCCGTGCACGTCACGCCGTCGCCCCAGGCCAGGCAATCCGCGTCCCCCTCGCAGGTGGGTGCGCACCGGAAGTCGTCTTCGTAGGGCAGGACCGCCATGTCCGCGCATCTCAGGCCCTGCCCACCCGCCGCCGCCGGTCCCCCTGGGATGGGGTCGGGACAGTCCCGGTCGTCGCGGCAGGTCACGCACGTGTCCACGACCCGGCACTCGCGCACGGTCACGGGTTCCAGAGGGGGTTCCCGCGGCAGGACGACGCGCTCCACGCACCGGGCCGCCCCGCCGGCCAGCCCCTGGCACGTCGCATCCGAGGCGCACGGCGTCGTGCAGAACCCCACGCCCCGGAGGGCCGTGGGCGCGCAGACCCCCGACCGGCACCCCTCCCCTCCCCCGTCCGGGTCACACGGCGCGCCCGTCCCGCCGCCTGTCTTCACGCGCACGCACCGGTATTCGACCCGGTCCTCGCCGCCCGGGACTCCGCTCCGCACCACCGCGCGGCAGGTCTCGGCGGGGACCGCGCAGGACCCGATCGGGTCGCACGGCGCCAGCGAACTCTCCCCGGGCACCGGCAGGCACCACGACACGTAGGCATCGTCGGCGAGGGTCACCGTCCCGGCCCGGTGGAACCGCATGGCCTCGCACAGGAACTTCACGGTCCCCGTCCCGACGGGCATCGCGCCCGGGCAATCCTCGGCGTCCCGGCACACGGTGGAACACACCCCGGCGACCGCGTCCGTCCCGCCCAGGCATACCCGCGTGTCGCACGTCTGGCCCCACGCGGCCGCCCCGCAGGGGCTTCCAGGGCCGACACTCCCGGCCGGCGGTTCCAGGCACCGCAACTCGACCGTCCCGGTCCCCGCCGGGACCCACGGCGCACAGACGCCGGTCTCGCAGTCCTCGCGGACCTGGCACTCGGCCCACGACTCCCCGCCCCACAGGCACACCGGGACGGGCACCGGGACGTCCCACGGCGACGCGCCCTCCGAGTCGAACTCCCGCAGGCCGCACGCCATCGGCTGGTCCCCCCCTCCAAGCCGGCCCCCGACTCCGCCGCAGTCCTCGTCCACCACGCACATCGCGCCGCACCGGCCCTCCAGGCAATAGGCTTGGTCCCGGCACACGACGTCCGGAAGCCCGTCCCCGGGGGCGTCGTCGCACGGCTCGCCGAGGGCATTCCCTCCGGGCTGACGCCGGACGCAGCGGCCCCTCGCGCTCACTTGCCCGGGGCCGCTCTCCCGGGCCTCGTGCAGGCAGTAGAAGTCCGGGTCACCGCACTCGGCGTCCCTGCGGCACTCGCGCGGCCCGCACGCCTGAACCGTCCCCATCGGGACGCTCCCCGGCGCCCCCTCCGCCGGCCCCCCGACGTCCCCCACGACCACGTCCGGCCGGCAGACCCAGGCACTGCAATCCCCGTCGTCCTCGCACCGTCCCCCCGTGCCGGAACACAGACCGGTCGCCGGGTCGCACGACGCGCCCGAGGTCACGCAGTCCCCGTCCGAGGTGCACGCCTGCGTGCACCCGTCCGCCGTGCAGGCCCATGCCTCGCACCTCGTCCCCCGGCCGGTCAGCGGGTCGTACCCACACGGTTCCCCGAGCCCGGCCGCCCCGGCCGGAACGGCCAGGCAGCGGCGCTCCAGGTTCCCGAGGACCATCAGGTACCCACAGGCCTCCCCCTCGGGGCACCCCGCGCCCTCGCAGGGCGTGAAGGACGCCGCTGGATAGCACAGGCCCTCGGTGGTGCCCGGCTCGACCAGGACGCACGCGAACCCCCCGTCGAACAGGTCGCCCCGGCCTCCCGCGCAGTCGGTCGCCGGGGTGTCCGGGTCCTCGATCCCGTCCGGCGCCATCAGGCCGGTCCCGTTCACGACCACGTCCTGCATCATTCGACACGGGCGCGAGCAGAAGCCCGCCACGCAGGGGCCCTCCAGGCACTGGTCGTGCGCGCACCCCGGCCACCGGGGGTTGGGCTGGGTCCCCCCGGGAGTCGAGACCCTCGGCCGGCACCCATCCGTGGGGCCGCACGGCCCCCCGAGCGCCTTCTGGACGGACTGGGACACGCACATGGATCGGTCGTACGAACACGCGGTCCCGGACGGACAGACCCCGCAGACCCCCCCGCACCCGTCGGGCCCGCACACGCGGTCCCAGCACTGGGGAACGCAGCCGGAATCCCACGCGTCGTCGCCCGGGGCACTTCCATCCTTCCGGTCGCGGGCGTCCAGGCCGTGCGCATCCCGCCTGTCCGGCCCTCCGGGGTCATCCCCCATCTCGCCGGAGACGTCCGTCCAACCGGTCTCGCCCGCTTCCGGGTCTCCCGGGGTCTGTGGCAGCGACGGACAACCCGTGAAGACCCATGCGACGACCACGGCCAGGCAACCTCGACGCACCGCCCACCTCCCGCACGCAGACCTTATCAGTTCGGGGACCCGTGTCGCAAACGGGGGCCTGGGACGAGTGCGGAGCCATCGCACCCAACGTGGCCCTGACACTGACACTGTCACGGTTCCTGTCACTGTTCCTGTCACTGAACCTGAATCTGTCCACTGAACCTGCCCCCGGCGTCCGGGGTCCGGGATCCGGGGTCGCGGCGGACGTGGCTACGTCATCAACGCCCCGCACCCCGCGTCCA
>DYKK01000053.1 GCA_020722625.1 Anaeromyxobacter dehalogenans | reverse complement strand
AGGCTGCTGAAAAATTCTCAAGGATTCGACATGGTCTCTTCATGGTTCCCCTGGACGCGCGAGCCCCCCATCTATCGGACGTGCCACCGGCACGTCCTCCCCAGGCTCGCCCTCTGCGAGGGCTTCGCCTGGGAGATGGGGCCCCGCTCGCGCCAGCCCGCGACCGATCTTCGAAAAAACCACGGACTTGCAGGCGATGTCGGGACAGGGGACAGGTTCAGAAGACAGCTTCAGGAACAGTGTCAGTAACAGTATCAGTGTCAGGAACAGTGTCAGTGACAGGACCACGTCGGACGCGGGGCCGGGGCGCCGCGGCGGATCCAGCGGCCTCTGCGTGTCTTTGTTTTTCAGCAGCCGCGGCCCTGCCCCTTGACGCCCCGTGGACCTGCTGGTATGGGAAGCGCAGCCACCGCCGATGAGGACCGGCGCGACGTGAGGGACCGCATCGCCAGGTTGTGGGGGAGACTCCGGGGGCGGCGGCCCATGGGGGACACGGCCATGACCCTCGGCGAGGGGGTCGTGGTGGACGGGCGCTTCGCGATCCGGCGGCTGCTCGGCATCGGGGGGACCTCCGCGGTCTATGTGGCGCAACAGGTCTCGATGGGCCGGGACGTGGCCCTCAAGGTCCTGCGATCGGAACTCCTGTCCCGCGAGCAGGCCACCGAGCGCTTCGTCCGCGAGGTGCGTGCGGTCAGCCGCCTGACGAGCCCCCACACGATCTCGGTCTATGACGTGGGTCGCAGCGACGACGGGCTCCTCTACATCGCGATGGAGCTGTTGAAGGGGCGGTCGCTCTTCCGTCTGATGACCGAGGAGCCCGCGCCGATGTCCGCGTGGCGCGCGGTGTCGCTCGTGGACCAGGTCCTGAACTCTCTCGAGGAGGCCCACCAGGTCGGGGTCCTGCACCGGGACCTCAAGCCGGAAAACGTCTTCGTGATCCCCGGGGCGGGCGAGACCGAGTTCGCCAAGGTCCTCGACTTCGGGATCGCGCAACTCGGCGACGACGCCGAGGGCCGCGACAGCGACCGGAGCCTGGTCGTCGGCACCCCGCGTTACATGAGCCCGGAACAGATGGAGGGAAAGCCCCTCGACCCCCGCTCGGACCTCTATTCCCTGGCCACGATCCTCTTCGAACTGATCGCGGGCCGCCCGCCGTTCGAGGCCGCGACCCCGGTGGCCCTGGCCCTGCGCAAGGTCCAGGAGGTCCCCCCGCCGTTGCGCCGGGTCAACCCCCACGCCCGCATCCCGGACGAACTCGAGGCCTTCCTCGGTCGCGCCCTCTCGCGCGACCCGGACCGCCGGCCCCAGGACGCCTCGGAGTTCAAGAACCTCCTGGCACTCGCCATGGAAGGCTTCGGGGAGGAGGAACCGGAGCCGGAAGTCCCCGCCGTGGCCTCCGGACCCGAGGTCCCGGTCGCCGCGGAACCCGAGGCGCCGCCCCTGGAGGAACCGCGTCCTCAAGAGCCCCGCCCCGGACCCTTCGACCGGCGCGGCGCCTCCCGGGTGGCCCGCATGATGGCCGTGCGCTTCTCGCACGAGGGCCGGGAGTTCCGGGCCACCACCACGGACATCAGCGCGAACGGGGCGTTCCTGTTCTCCCGCTTCCTCCCGATCCCCGGCACCCGGGTCGAGGTCATCTTCGAGAACCCGGGCCACACCGTGTTCAAGATCCACATGACCGCGGAGGTCATCCGGGTGGTGGAGCGTCCCGCCGCGCCCGGCGAGGTCCGGGGGTTCGCGGTGGCCTGGGTCTTCTCGCCCCACGCGCGCCGGCCCCGTACCCTCGACGAACTGTTCGCCACCGGTTTTTGAAAGGACAGCGAAACGGTTTTCATCCGTCCGCGCCTCGCAAGGCGAGATGGCGCCGGGTTCCTCGCGATTCTCTCAACCGCGCCGCGAAATCGCCCTACAACGACCGAGGCTTGCGGCCCTGGAGGATCTGAGACCGGGTCGCCGAGGACGCGGTGGACAGCGCGCCTGTGCGCCGCATCCGCGACCACGTGATCGGGATCGCGGCCGACGGCCTGGGGCGATTCAGGTCGCCCAGGATCAGGGTGAGGACCTGCTCGGGGCTCAGGAGCGCCTCGTGGGCCGCGGCCATGAACCCCCCGTCCGGGGACAGGCAGGGGTTCGCGTTGATCTCGAGGACGGTCGGGGATCCGTCCGGGGACACGCGGAAATCCACGCGGGCGTACCCTCGCAGTCCGAACCGTTCCCAGCACCGCAGGGCGATCATCACGAGCCGGCGCACGAGCGGTTCGTCGGCCGCCTCGATGGCGAAGGACCGGACCGTGTGGCCGTACTCGAAGGAGTTCGGGTCCCACTTGGCGCGATACCCCACGACCCGGTCCTTGCCCTCGGGCCAGTCCACGAAGCGCATCTCGGCCACGGGCAGGACCCGGGGACCCCCGGGCGCCGACAGGAGCGACAGGTTGAACTCCCGCCCGTCCACGTATTCCTCGACGAACCCCGCCCCCCCGAGTTCCGGGAGCCGTCGCAACAACTCGTCTTTCAGCCTCTCGCGGTCCCGGATGACCGAGTCCTCGTCGAGGCCCACGGAGGCCTCCTCCCAGACGGACTTGATGATGCAGGGGAGAGACAGGTCCACGTCCCCGTGGAGGACCTGCTCCAGCGTCGCGGCCCGAGGCGTCGGGATGCCCGCCTGGCGCATCACCTCCTTGGCGACCAGCTTGTTGCTGGTCAGGAACATCGCCTCGGTCCCGTTGCCGGTGTACGGGACACCCAGACGGTCGAGGATCGCCGGGGCGAGGTGGACCAGGCGCCCCTGTCCGTCCACGGTCTCGGCCAGGTTGAAGACCACGTCCGGCCGGATCCGCTGCACGGCCCGGCTGACCGAACGGAGGTCCAGCGAGATGGGATGCGTCGCCACGTCGTAGCCGAGGTTCCGCAGGATGCCGGCGAGGTACTCCATCTCGTTGCGAAGGTCCTGGCGGTCGGCCGGGGCCCCGTGCTCGATCCGCTCGTGCAGGAACAGGACCTTCGGCCGCTGCCTCCCGCGGTACGCGGACGCGGGCGTCGGGGTCAAGAACAGGTCGCCCTGGCCCGCGAGCGGGTCGGATCCGGGCAAGCCGATCACCGGCACCGGCAGGACGACCCCCCGGGCGGCGGTGTCGGGCACGCGGTCGAGGGCCGACTGCACGATGCCCGCGATCAGGTCCCGGTACGGCACTCCCGCCAGGCGGCACAGGATCGGGAGGTCCGAGATGTCGGGGTTCAGGCCCGCCAGGGGGTTGACTTCCAGAAACCGGGGATGCCCGTCGGCCCCGCTCCGCAGGTCCACGCGTCCCGCGTCCCGGCACCCGAGGGCCCTCCAGGCGCGCACGGCCACGTCCAGGGCCTCCGCCACCTCGGGGTCGGACGGGTCGCCCAGGCGGTACTCCACGCGGTCCTCGTAGTAAGCCTTGTTGTCGTACGAGTACGCCCCCTGCTCCGCCCGATCGAGGAGGACCACCTCCATGGCCCCGATGGCGCGGGCCTTCGGCCCCGTGCCGATCAGGCCCACCGTGAACTCGCGGCCGGGGAGGTACGTCTCGACCAGGACCGGCTGGCGATACGCGTACAGGAGACGGCGCCCAACCTCGAGGAGTTGCGCCTGGTCCTCCACCCGGTTTGTCGCGCTCACCCCCTTGGAGGTCCCCTCGGCTACGGGCTTCAGGAAGAGGGGGAACGGCAGATTCACGTCGAACAGTTCCTCTTCGGACGACACGATCCGGAAATCCGCCGTGGGGATCCCGTGACCGCGCGCCACCTGGTTGGTCAGGCCCTTGTGCAGGGCCAGGGCGCACACCAGCGAATCCGAGAACGTGCACGGGATGCCGTAGGCCTCGAGCAACGCGGGGACCTGGGCCTCGCGGCCGAAACCCTTCAGCCCCTCTGCGATGTTGAAGACCAGGTCCCAGCGGTCCCCGCTCGCCAGGCGCTCCACGAGCCGCCGCACGTTCCCGATGCGGTCCGCCTGAAAGCCGAGGTCCCTCAGGACCCCCTCGATGGCGTCCACGGTGTCATCGCGATCGAGCTCCACCGTGTCCTCCAGGGAATAGCCGAGGAGCAAGTACTCCTGCCGCAAATCGAAGGTGATCCCGATCTTCACGACCGACCTCCGTTTCCGGGATGGCGACGACGCCGGGGCACAAGGCAGGACTGATATCCTGTCTTCAAACCTTCATCGGAGCGACTTTCATGTGACGATCTGGACAGCCGGGGGGGCGTGGCGGCGAGACAGGATTCCTGTGACGGGGAGGGGAAGCCGTGGTTCCAGGGCCGACTGTCCTGGGACGCCGGCGGGGAAGTCCCCGCGGCGCCCCGCAGGCTGTATTCCGCGGCTTCTTCCATCGAGGAGGCGTTCACCCCCATCCACCAGGGTTCCCGCTGCCTGGGCGAATGATGCGAGCGTGTCGGGTGGTTGTCAACGTTTTTTTCCGGGTCATTCGGAGGCCCCGGCGATGGTGCCGCCGGTGGCCTGGAACCGGATGCCGATGCTCGCCGCGTCCAGGTTGCCGTCCCCGTCGCTGTCCACGTCGTTCACGACCAGGAGGTTCAACATCTGGAGGATCAGGTCCTTGGACACGGGCAACTGGTCGTCCGGAATGGCCTGGACCGCGGCGATCAGGACCGCCTTGGGCACGGCGCCGGCCAGGACCCCGGTCATGGCCGACGGCCGGCCTCCCTGGAGCGTGAGGGTCGCCTCCATCATGGCGTTCACGAGCACGACGTCCAGGGCGACCCCCGGCGCGATGGGGATCGAGAACGGGTAGTTGTTCCCGACGCCGCCCGCGGTCAGGGTGGTCCCGGCGACCGTGGCGTTGTGGAACGCGACGAGCGGCTCGCAGTCGGGGCCGATGAGTTCCTCCAGGACGAGGTAGGCGCAGGTCTCGTGCTGGACGTCGCAGCCGGGGTCCACGGGCTCGCCCTGCCACAGGGCCAGGGTGTAGGGCTGGCCGCCCGCGTCGAACCCCCGGTGCTCGAACAGGAGGATGACCTCGCCCTTGTCCACGGCCTCCTGGAGGGGCTGGTTCGCGAGCCCCGCGAACGCGGCCAGGCTGTTGTCGAGCCCGGCCTCGCAGTTGTCGGCCGGGCTGCACGTGGGCTGGCCGTCCACGTTGAGGGCATGACCCGGCCGGCCGCTCTCGCCCAGCGCGAGGGCCGTCACCTTGTTCACGGGCGCCGTGAACTCCGGCGTGCAGCAGAGCCCCTGCGGGGTGCCGACGCACCCGCCGGCCTCGCAGTGGTCGCCCACCGTGCAGTCGTTGCCGTCGTCGCAGGGTCCGGCCACGGGGACGTGCTGGCACCCGGCCACCGGGTGGCACGAGTCCGCGGTGCAGGCATTCTGGTCGTCGCAGGCAACCGGCGCGCCCTGGCACACCCCGCCGGAGCACGTGTCGTTCGCGGTGCAGGCGTTGCCGTCGTTGCAGGGGCCCGTGAAGGGCTCGTTCCGGCACCCCGCGGCCGGGTCGCACGAGTCCTTCGTGCAAGGGTTGTGGTCGTCGCAGGAGAGGGGCTTGCCCTTGCACTGGCCGGACACGCAGGCGTCGTCCAGGGTGCAGGCGTTGTGGTCGTCGCATGGTCCGGTCCGGGGGAGGTACACGCACCCCTTGGCGGGGTCGCACGAATCCTCGGTGCAGGGATTGAGGTCGTCGCAGTCGAGCGGGGGGCCGGCGCACGTCCCGTCGTCGCCGCACTCGTCGGGTCCGGTGCAGCGGTCGCCGTCGTTGCACGGCCCCACGACCGGCTCGTGGGAGCAGGTCCCCGTGACCGGGTCGCAGAGGTCGCGGGTGCAGGGATTGAGGTCGTTGCAGATGTGCACGGTCCCGATGCAGCACGGGTTGTCCGCGACCGAGTGGCGGCACCCCAGCCACCACTCGCACCAGTCCTGCGTGCAGTCGTTGCCGTCGTCGCACACGAGCGGGGGGCCGGGGACGCACTCGCCGTCCTCGCATCGGTCGCCCTCGGTGCAGAGGTCGCCGTCCTCGCACGCCCCGTCCGCGGGGAGGTTTGCGCACCCGTCCGGCGTACACAGGTCCACGGTGCAGGGGTTGTCGTCGTGGCAGTCCATTGCGAGGAAGCCGGTGACGCAGGCCCCGTCCACGCACTGGTCCCCGAGCGTGCAGGGGTCGCCGTCCTCGCAGGGGTCGTGGTTGGGGTCGTTTTGGCAGCCTTGAACCGGATCGCAGGAATCGTCCGTGCACGGATTGCCGTCCTCGCAATCGGTCGGACCGCCGCCGCACTGGCCGCCCTGGCAGACCCCCTCCGCGAGGCACGGGTCGTCCTGCCCGCACGGGGTGCCGTCCGGTGCGAGGGCGAACGCGGTCTGCGACAAGGCCGGGTCACAACGGACACAAGGATTCAGAAGGCTCCCCTCCCCCGCCTCGTAGCAGACGTTGTGGATCAGGCAGGACCCGTCGCGGACCGGGTACCGGCATCCCCCGTACCCGTCGCAGAGGTCGTCGGTACACGGGCGGCCGTCGTCGCAGGCGTAGGCCTTCCCCCGGCACACCCCCTCCGCGCAGCGGTCGGAGTGCGTGCACGGGTCGCCGTCGTCGCAGGGCTTTCCCTCCTCGCAGGGCGGAGGGACATCGGCGGGCGTGACTTCCGTTGGTCCGTCGGGCAGGGCCAGGTCCTCGGGACCCGGGTCCGGGGGAGGGGGGCCCCGGTCCTCCGGGGCCGTCGGGTCCGTGGCGACCGGTCCTTCCTCGGTCGGGTCGGAGCCGACCACGTCCTCGTGCCCCGCGTCCGGGATGGGGCCCGGGTCCGGCGCCGGGGCCGACCCCCCGCCGCACCCGAGGCCCAGCAGCACCATCCATGCGATCAGGCGACTGGTTTTCACTTCACGATTCCGCTGACCACCGTATGTCCCAGGTTCCGATAGACCTGACGAGCCTCCAGCGAGAAGGTCGTCCCCTGCGGCAGGCCGGTCCCGAGCGACCCCAGGTCCATCTCCGGGATCGGGAACGAGGCGATCGGCCCGCCCGTGAACCCCTCGAACAGCATGGGGAGCAGGGTGTCCTCGATCAGGGCGGCCAGGGCGTATTTCGCCCCCGCCATCCCGCCGCTCACGCTCTCGACCTCGATTTCGATGATGTCAATATTCTGAATACCAAAAGCCAGTTCCGCGCCCGCCGGCGTGTTCTGGACGTCGATCAGCAACTCCGCCTCGGCCGACGCGTAGGCGTCCATTTCGATGGGCTGCCCCATCAGGGTCATCGAGGCATGGACGTGGACGTCCCCGACCTGGGCCTTGAACTGCTCCATGGGCGTGCACGAGGTCAGGACCGGGGGCAGCAGGAACGACACGTCGAGGACCAGGTTCGACACCCCGTACTGGTCCAGGGGGGTCCCGGGCGGGAGGTCCGCCTCGCCCAGCGTGATCTCGAGGGCCCCCCCGTACCACACGGAGTACAACACCTGGTTCACCAGGTCATCGAACAACGCGAACTCGAGTTCGTTCATCTCGATGAAGTGGAAGGGAGGCTCCGAGGGCAGGAGGCACGCCGATCGCGCGAGGGACCCCAGCGGCTGATAGGGAATGGCCTTCGGAGCCAGGGCGGTCGCGGTCAACCCGATGTCCGCCCCGCTGGTGTCGAACCGGGCGCTGGACAGGACCGCCTGGAGGGTCACGGGCACGGGTTTCCCGGACCCGATCAGGGGCGGGATGGTCAGGGACTGCTCGATGGCGAGGGACTCGAGCGCGTCCTCGAGCACCGGCGCGAACTGGGCCAGTTGCGCCACGACCATCTGCTCGATCTGGGCCGTGATGGTCCCCTCGAACAGGTCCACCAGCCAGTTGAACAGGAAGCCCAGGAGGCCGTCGAGCGTGATGTCGAGCCCGGTGAGGGTCGCCTTTTCGTTCGCGAGCGTGACCTGGACCTGCCCCGGCTCGGGCACGCTGACGAGGAGGTCCGCGTCCACGGTGATGTCCTGGGCACGGACCTTCCCGGACGCGGACGGGCACAGGAAGCCGGACATCTGGGCCTCAATGTCCAACGAGATGCCGGTGATGCGGACCCGGGCGTGCAGGCCGCCGTTGATCGGGGCGAGGTCCAGGTCCGGGCCCTGGAACTGGATGTTCTTCGCCCGGATCGTGGCCTGGCACTGGAGGATCTGGGTCTGCGCCAGGGGGTCCGGGATGAGGGCCGCGAGGTCCATCCCCTTCAGCATCAGGAGGATCAATGTGGCGAAATCATCCGGAGTCGAAGTGTCGTTGTCGTCGAAGACCGTGGGCCCCAGATAGACCCGCAGCCCGTCCGGGATCTCGGCGGCCTTGGGGTTCGAGGGGTCGGTCGGGTAGAAGTGGTGCGAGAAGGCGAAGGCGCGCACCCCCTTCACCATGCCTCCCGCGGCGTTCGTGGCGGCGAGGCGCAGGATGTTGATCCCCGAGCGCGTGGGGAGCGTCCGGGAGAACGTGCCGTCGGCCTGCAACGACACGGGCGAGTCGTTGACGAGGAACTGCGTGATCGGGCCGCCCTCGCTCGTGACGCGCCCCGTGACCGTGATCTCGTCCGGGGGCCCCTGGATCATGGCGCCACGGGGCGGATAGAAGACCTCGATCAGGGGCTTGCACTCCGGGGTGTCGAGCAGCGCGTGGTCGCAACCGCCCCCGGGCAGGCAGAGGTCTTCGGTGCAGGCGTTCCCGTCGTCGCAGGGGCTCAGGGTCCCCGTGCAGGCGCCGGCCTCGCAGTGGTCCCCGCTCGTGCAGACCTGGCCGTCGTCGCAGGGGGTCCCGTCGAGCGGCTGGAACACGCACCCATTCGCCGGGTCGCAGACGTCCGAGGTGCAGGGGTTCCCGTCGTCGCAGGCGAAGACCTGGTCGCCGGGGACACAGACCCCGCTCAGGCATCGGTCCCCGACCGTGCAGGCGTTCCCGTCCGAGCAGGTGTTCGCGACCGGCTCGTGGAGGCATCCCTGACCGGGCGCGCAGGCGTCCGCCGTGCAGGGGTTGTCGTCCTGGCAGGCGAGCGGGGTCCCTCCGGGGACGCACGCACCGTCCGCGCACCGGTCCCCGATCGTGCAGGGGTCCCCGTCGTCGCAGGGGCGGTCCAGGGGGAGGTGCTGGCAGTCCCCGGCGGGACCGCAGGTATCGAGGGTGCACGGGTTGTGGTCCTCACAGTCCACGGGCACCCCGCCGGCCCGGCACGCCCCGGCCTCACAGAAGTCGCCGAGGGTGCAGGGATTGCCGTCGTCGCACGGCCCGGACTGGGGCTCGTGCACGCACCCCCCCGCGGCCGGGTCGCACCGGTCCGCGGTGCACGGATTTCCGTCCTGGCAGTTCGGCAGTCCCGGACCGGCCACGCACTGGCCGTAGGCGCAGCGGTCCCCATCCGTGCAGGGGTTGGCATCGTCGCACGGGGCCTCGTTCGGGACGTGCTGGCAGCCCAGGCGCGGGTGGCAGAGGTCGTCCGTGCAGGGGTTGGTGTCCGCGCAGGGCAGGGTCTCGGAACCGGGCGCGCACAGGCCGTCCGCGCACCGGTCCCCGATCGTGCACACGTCGTTGTCGTCGCAGGGGTGGTCGTTCGGCTCGTGGACGCACCCGACCCCGGCCACGCAGGCGTCGTCCGTGCACGGATTGTGATCGTCGCAATAGACGATGGTCGGACCCGGCCGGCACGTCCCGTTCAGGCAGGCGTCGCCCACCGTGCAGGGGTCCCCGTCGTCGCAGGCGCGCGTGTTGGGCGCGTGCACGCAGCCCGTCGTCGGGTCGCAGGAATCGTCCGTGCAGAAGTTGTGGTCGTCGCACGGGTTGGGGAGGAGTCCCCGGCACACGCCCGCGAGGCACGTGTCTGACACGGTGCAGTAGTCCTGGTCGTCGCACGGGAGGCCGTCCGCCGGGGTCCACGAGGTGTTGGACACGGTCGGGACGCAGGCCTCGCAGGGGTTGGCGGGATTCGCGTCTCCGTCCTGGTAACAGGCCCCCCCGATCAGGCAGCGGTCCTCGCGCAGAGGGTACCGGCAGCCCCCGGCCCCGTCGCACAGGTCGTGGGTACAGGCGTTCCCGTCGGAGCAGGCGTATGCGGTCCCCTCGCACACGCCCCACTTGCACTGGTCCGCGTAGGTGCACGGGTCGTGGTCGTCGCACATCTCGCCGTGCGTGCAAGGGGGGGGAGGTCGCACGTCCTCCGCATCGGCCAGGTCTGGGAAGGCCGCCTCGTCCGGGAACGCGAGGTCGCCGGCGCCCGCCTCGTCCGGGCCCACCCCCGCGTTGAGGTCGGGTCCCGGTTCCCGCGGGGCGTCTTCCTCGGCGGACCCGTCCGGGCCGGACCCGATCACGGCCCCTCCCCCGCATCCGGCAGCGACGAGCATACTTGTAGTCTGAATGACAATGACCAGTACAGATTTTGCACGGTCGGTTCTACTACGTTTCATAGCACTTCAGACTATTTCACCTCGCGTGTGGGCCCACCCCCGCCGCCGCCGCCGAACCCACGACCGGGTCGCCGGTGCACCCGTCCGCCCCCGCCGACCCGCGGGTTCGAGACGAGCGCGACGACCGGGTGCGGCGCCCCACCCGGCGGAGGCCCTGCGGCCGAGCCTCTTCCCTCCCCTCAAGCAATCGTCATGCCATCCTCTGTCCATCCAGAAACCCCGCCTACGAGCCACCTTCCACGTTCCACCGTCTGGACAACTCCTGGACCGTGTCCAAGACCGTCCAATCCCTCAATGGCACCCCTGCGTCCGGTTGAAGTCGTTGTAGTTGCAATCCCCGCAGAACCAGTTGTCAGAACATGACTCCCGCCACACGGCCGTCTGCCCGCACCCCGGGATGCCGCTCCTCCAGCCGGAGTGTCCGCCCCCCTGGCACCAGCAGTAGACCCCGGAGACGGCGCACGAGAACGAGTGCAGGTAGTCCCATTCCTTGTCCGGGTTGCTGTTGCAGTTGTAGTCCCACGACCCGCAGTTGTTCGTCGAGGTGTACCACGCGGTCTGGCCCGGCTTGGCCCGGTTGTCCTTGTCACAGCAGTCGCTGCTGTTCGTCACCGTGTAAGGATACGCCGGGCTGCACTTGCACTTCGAGGAGGCGCCGCCGTAGGAATCGTTGTCCTCGTCCGCGAAGTAGGTGGTGCACCCCGAGGACCCGTCCGGGTCGGTGCTCCCGTCGCAGTTGTCGTCCGCCCCGTTGCACGTCTCGGTCGCGCCGGGATGGATGCCGCCGTGGTTGTCGTTGCAGTCCCCACCCTGCGTGGCCGTGTATTCCCCGGACGCCGAGCACAGGGCCTTGGAGTCCCCGCTCACGCCAAACCCGTCCTTGTCGTGGTCCTTGAAGAAGGTCTTGCTCCCCTCGCTCCCCGGCGGGTCCGTCGTGCCGTCGCAGTTGTCGTCCACCCCGTTGCACTTCTCGGTCGCGCCGGGGTTGACCTCCTTGGCGGAGTCGTTGCAGTCCCCGCCCTTGTCCGCCCGGTACAGCCCTGACGCCGCGCACAGGCATTTCGTCGCATTCGTCCCGTATCCGTCCCCGTCCGAGTCGTAGTGCCACGTCTCGCACCCGTCCGCGCCCTCCTCGTCCACGCCGTTCACGCAGTTGTCGTCCACCCCGTTGCAGACCTCCTGGGCCCCGTGGAAGACCGCCGGGTTCGTGGGGGCGCAATCGTTCGTGTCCGGGTCCCCGTCGTTGTCGTCGTCCGGGTCGCACGAATCCCCCATCGAGTCCTTGTCGAAGTTGTCCTGGCCCGGGTTGAACACCTTGGGGCAGTTGTCCTGCCCGTCCAGGACCTCGTCGTTGTCGTCGTCCGCGTCGCAGGCATCCCCCTGCTCGTCGCCGTCCAGGTTGGCCTGGTCCGCGTTCGCGAGCAGCGGGCAGTTGTCCATCAGGTCCGGCACCCCGTCATTGTCGTCGTCCGCGTCGCACGCGTCCCCCTGGCCGTCCACGTCCGTGTCCGTCTGGTCCCCGTTCGCGACGGTCGGGCAGTTGTCCTGTTCGTTCGCCACGCCGTCCCCGTCCAGGTCCGGGTCACACACGTCCCCGATCGAGTCCCCGTCCTGGTCTCCCTGGGCCGGGTTCGCCATCGCCGGGCAGTTGTCCAGCTCGTTGACCACCCCGTCCCCGTCCAGGTCCGCGTCGCAGGCATCCCCGACCTGGTCCTTGTCCAGGTCCCCCTGGTCCGGGTTCGCGACCCACTGACAGTTGTCGAGCACGTCCGGCACCGCGTCGTTGTCGTCGTCCGGGTCGCAGGGGTCTCCCATCCCGTCCGTGTCGAAATCCTCCTGTTTCGCGTTCTTGACGTCCGGGCAGTTGTCGTCCTCGTTGTGCACGCCGTCGCCGTCCAGGTCCGGGTCGCACACGTCCCCGACCGAGTCCAGGTCCATGTCCTTCTGGTCCGGGTTGACCGCCGTGGGGCAGTTGTCCATCAGGTCCGGCTTGCCGTCGTTGTCGTCGTCGTCGTCGCAGGCGTCGCCCCACGAGTCCCCGTCCGTGTTCCCCTGGTCCTCGTTCCACACCCTCGGGCAGTTGTCCACCCCGTCCGCCGCGCCGTCCGCGTCGTCATCGGTGTCGCACGCGTCACCCTCCCCGTCCAGGTCCAGGTCCGCCTGGTCCTGGTTTGCGACAACGGGGCAGTTGTCCTTCTCGTCCGGGATGGCGTCCCCGTCCGCGTCCCCGTCGCACGCGTCCCCCTTCCCGTCCGCATCCGTGTCCACCTGGTCCGGGTTCGACACGAGTGGGCAGTTGTCCGCCGCATCGAAGACCCCGTCGTCGTCGTCGTCCTCGTCGCACTCGTCGCCCTTCCCGTCCCCGTCCGCGTCCGCTTGGTCCGGATTCCACACGAGCACGCAGTTGTCCGCCTCGTCCAGGATGTCGTCGTCGTCGTCGTCCGGGTCGCAGGCGTTCCCCAGCCCGTCCTTGTCGAAATCCTTCTGGTCCGCGTTCTGGTCCTTCGGGCAGTTGTCCTTGTCGTCGGGCACGCCGTCGTCGTCGTCGTCCGCGTCCACGCAGTCGGCCGTCCCGTCCCCGTCCGTGTCCTCGAACCCGTCGTCCGTGGTCCCGTTGCAGTCGTTGTCCACGCCGTCGCAGACCTCGGGGGACGGGGGCGGCGCCATGCACACGGGCTGGCCGTCCCGGCACTCGGTCCACCCCTGGCAGGTCCCCAGGTCCCCGCTCACCTCGCACGGCTCCGCGGGGGCGTCCTCGTCCGTCGTTCCGTCGCAGTCATTGTCCACGCCGTCGCAGACCTCCGGGACCGGCAGGGGCGCGTCGCACTCCCCAAGACCCTCCGCGGTGCAGACCCGCTGCCCCACGCAGACGTGCCCCTCCTCGTCCTTGCGGGCACAGGCGGTCTTCGCCCCCACCTGGATCGCATAGGGGCTGCAATCGCACATCCCCGAATCCGGAAGACACTGCCGGGTCGCCGCCTCCCCTCGCCCGGCCTTCACCTCCAGGCATCCGTACCCCTCGGGGCAGTCCTTCTCGTCCGCGCACAACAGCCCGCAGAACGACCCCTCCTCGTCCCCGAAGGCCACGCACCGGGAGCCCGGGATCCCCGCGGTCCCGGACGCGCAATCCGAGTCCGCCATGCACGGCCGGCACAGGTTGGTCGAGGTCTGGAGGCAGACGTAGGTCGTGTCCGAGCCCGTCAACTGGACCAGGCTGCACGCCCACCCGGGCGGGCACTCCTCGTAACACATCATGGTGCAGACCATCCCCTGGTCGGACGGGACGCAGAACCCGCTCGCGCAGTCCGTCTCCCCGTTCGTGCACGGCCACCCGAACGTCCCGGGCAGGGGCCCGGTCTCGACCTCGCCGCCGTCCGCGGGGCCGGCTTCGATCTCGCCGGGCAGGTCCGGGCTCGGCACCTCCCCGGCCCCGGGGTCCCCGGCCTCGTCCGTCCCCGGCCCCCGGTCCTTCCCGGGACCGAGGTCAATCGCGTCCATCGCCGGGCCGCCGGTCGCGCCCCCGCCCCCGCACCCGGGCGCGACCAGTCCCGCCACGACCATCCATCCCAGCGCGGCCCTGGTCACCTGTCGCATCGGCGTCCTCCGTTTCCGAACGGGTTCATGAGGTAGTGTAGCGAAAAACACGACCCCGTGGAAACCCGCCGACCCCACCTCGATCCGCCACCACGATCTCGGCAGCACGACGGAAGACCTTGATCTGTCGCGGTTTCGTGTCGGCCGCGAATTGGAATTCGCGGCCCCAGCATCGTTGGGGTT
>DYKK01000052.1 GCA_020722625.1 Anaeromyxobacter dehalogenans | reverse complement strand
CCGCTCGCGCCGTCCGCCACCGATCCGCAAAAAAACCACAGAATTCCAGGCGATGTCGTGACAGAGGGCCGAGTCAGTGGACAGGTCCAGTGTCAGTGTCAGTGTCAGTGACAGGACCACGTCGGACGCGGGGCCGGGGCGCCGCGGCGAATCCAGCGGCCTCTGCGTGTCTTTGTTTTTCAGCAGCCTCGATCGCGGCCCGGGGTCCGGGATCCGGGGTCGCGTCGCACGGGACCTCTCCGCGATGGCTTCGCGGGAGATGGGGCGTTGGGGCGGGGCCCCGTGCACCGCCGACTCCTCCCCCAAATCCGCAATCCGAAATCCCTGTCAGGCCTTCTTCGCGGCGTCGCCGGTGGCCGCGCCGTGCAACTGGATCTCGACCTTCTGCTCGAGGTGGTCGTAGTACTCCTTCAGGATGGCGACGACCTCGGGCTTGCTGAACTCCCTGGGCACCGGCTTGCCCTCGCTCATCAGTTTGCGCAACATGGTTCCGGACAGAAGCAGGCGCGCGCCGCCCTTGTAGTTTCCGTCGTCGTCAATGACGGCCTTGCTTTCGTGCGGGCAGGTCTTCATGGAGGCCATGCCGCCGCACTCGTAGCAGTAGAACGTCCAGTCGAGGGGCAGGGGCCTCAGTTCGAGCGCGTCCCGCGGGATCTCGTGGAAGATCTTTTGCGCGTCGAAGGGACCGTAGTAGTCGCCCACCCCCGCGTGGTCGCGGCCCACAATCAGGTGCGAGCACCCGTAGTTCTGCCGGAAGACCGCGTGGAGCAGGGCCTCCCGAGGTCCTGCGTACCGCATGTCGAGCGGGTAGCCGGCCTGGATCACGCGCTCCTTGCGGAAGTACTTGTTGATCAGGGCGTCAATGGCGCGCACGCGCACGTCCGCGGGGATGTCGCCGGGCTTCAGTTTGCCCACCAGTTGATGGATGTACACGCCGTCGCAGACCTCGATGGCGATCCACGCGAGGTAGGCGTGGCTGTTGTGCATGGGGTTGCGCAGTTGCAGCGCCGCGACCGTGCTCCAGCCGCGCTCCTCGAACTGCTTGCGCGCCTCCGCGGGGCGCTGGTACAGGCCGGCGAAGTGTTCCGGGAAGTAGGACTCGGACAGGACCTTCACCGGTCCGGCCAGGTTGACCGGCGCCTGCGCCATGACCATGGCGACCCCGGGGTGCTTCGGGTCGGTGGTGCGGAAGACCTGCCGGCACTCGTGGGCCTTGTCGATGCGGTACTTCTCGGTCACCTTCATGGTGGCCATGAGGGTGTCCGTCTCGACGTCCCACAGGGCCACTTCCTCGCCGAGCGCGATCGAGCCCGCAAGGTCCTCGGTGGCGGACAGGGTGATGGGGATCGGCCAGAACAGGCCGTTCATGGAGGGCATCTTCATCTCGTCGCAGACGCCCTTCCAGTCGGCCTGTCCCATGAACCCGGTCAGGGGCGTGAAGCCCCCGATCCCCAGCATGATCAGGTCGCCGGTCTCGCGGCTGGTCAGCGGGACCTTCTTCAGGGTCCGGGCCTTGCGGACCTCGTCCTCGCGCGCCTTCCCCTCGAGGAGCAGGCACTTCAGGGTCGCACTCCCGTGCGGGTTGACCAACTTGCCCATCGGGATCCTCCTGTTGTCAATGGATGACAAACGACTCACGACCACCGATTGTCAACGCCTTCTTGAACCGGTCCAATGAGGGTTGTCAATCTCGTGGGTCATTGCCTCGCGGCTCGACGCCCATCGGGTTTGCAATCCCGCCCGGAAGGTGGTACAAGCCGGACCCGCGCGTCGCATGGGGCGGCGCGCGAGAACGACGCACATCCCCATCGGAAGGCCTCCGTGGCGCTCCGGCGAGGGGCGCCGGCCGGGGATGGAGGGCGCGGGTCCGCCAGGCGCGACCCGCCGCAACGGAGGAGACGACATGCCTGTCACGATCAAGGAACTGCTCGAGGCCGGGGTCCACTTCGGCCACCAGACCAACCGCTGGAACCCGAAGATGAAGCCCTACATCTTCGGGGCGCGCAACGGCATCCACATCATTGACCTCCAGCAGACCGCGCGCCTGTTCCAGGAGGCGATGAACTTCCTGTCCCGGGTCGCGGCGGACGGCGAGGCGGTCCTGTTCGTGGGGACCAAGCCCCAGGCCCAGGCCGTCATCGAGGAGGAGGCCCAGCGATGCCGGATGCCGTACGTGACGAACCGCTGGCTCGGCGGGAGCCTGACCAACTTCGTCACGCTCCGAAAGAGCCTGGACCGGATTGATCAGATTGACGGGCTCCTGGCCGAGGGCTCGGTCGAGCGCCTGCCGAAGAAGGAGGTCGTGCGGCTCGAGAAGGAGCAGGCCCGCCTGCTCAAGAACCTGCGCGGGATGCGCCGCATGAAGACCCTGCCGGGGGCCCTGTTCGTCGTGGACCCGAACCGCGAGCGCATTGCGGTCCGCGAGGCGGTGCGGTGCGGGATCCCGGTGGTCGCGCTCGTGGACACGAACTGCGACCCGGACAACGTGACCTATCTGGTGCCGGGGAACGACGACGCGATCCGCGCCATCCGCCTGATGGCGTCGGCCGCGGCCGAGGCCTGCATCGAGGGCGGTCAGGTCCGGAAGGGCGGGGGAGAGTGGGAGGCCGTGCCCTACGGGGCGGTCGGCCAGGGCGCGGGCGGACCCGAGGTCGTGATCCGCGGGGGCCGGTCGCACCCGGTCGCCGGACAGGGAGAGGCGGCGCGGGGCGACGTGAACTGATCGGGCCGCCCGCACGGGACGGTCCGGCGCGACGACACCCAAGGAGGACGGACGATGGCAGTGAACGCGGAACAGGTGAAGGAACTCCGCAACGCGACGGGCGCGGGGATCCTCGATTGCAAGAAGGCCCTCGAGGAGGCGGCGGGCGACTTCGACAAGGCCGGGGAGATCCTGCGAAAGCGCAACCAGGCCACCGCGGTCAAGAAGATGAGCCGAGAGGCCAGGGAAGGCCGGGTGGCGGTGTACCTGCACGGGGAGGGGCGCATCGGGGTGCTGGTCGAGGTCAACTGCGAGACGGACTTCGTGGCGCGCTCCGAGGTCTTCAACCAGTTCGTGAAGGAGGTCTGCCTGCAGGTCGCGGCGATGTCGCCCGTGGCGGTGTCGCGCGAGGACCTGCCTGCGGACCTGGTCGAGAAGCAGAAGGAGATCTTCGCGGCCCAGGTCGCGGACCAGAAGAAGCCGCCCGAGATCGTCGCCCGCATCATCGAGGGCAAGATGTCCAAGTGGTACGCCGAGGCGTGCCTGCTGGACCAGACCTACATCCGCGACGAAACGAAGAAGGTTCGCGACCTTCTGACCGAGGTGGTGGGCCGGACCGGCGAGAACGTCCGCATCCGGCGGTTCGCGCGGTACGAACTGGGCGAGGGCTTGTGAGCGCGGCATCCCCACGATACCGGCGCGTCCTGCTGAAACTGTCGGGGGAGGTCCTGATGGGACCGGAGTCCCACGGGGTCCATCCCGACACCGTGATGAGGCTCGCCGGAGAGATCGCCGAGGCGCGGGCTTTGGGCGTCGAGATGTCCCTGGTCGTCGGGGGGGGGAACTTCTTCCGGGGCGCGTCCGGGACGGGGCGGATGTTCGAGCGCTCCACCGCGGACACGGTGGGGATGCTCGCCACGGTGATGAACGGCCTGATCCTCCAGGACGCGCTCGAGCGGGTGGGGCTGCAGACGCGCGTGTTGTCGGCCGTGCAGATGCCCCAGGTGTGCGAGATGTTCATCCGGCGGAGGGCGATCCGCCACCTGGAAAAGGGCCGCCTGGTCCTCTTCGTGGCCGGGACCGGGCACCCGTACTTCTCGACGGACACGGGCGCGGCGTTGCGCGCGCTCGAGATCGGGGCCGAGGCGATCCTCAAGGGGACCAAGGTGGACGGCGTCTATACCGCGGACCCGGTGACGAACGCGGACGCGCAACGGTTCGAGCGCATCACCTATCAGGAGGTGATCGAGAAGGGCTTGCGGGTCCTGGACCAGACCGCCGTGGCCCTGTGCCGGGAGAACCGCCTCCCGCTGCACGTGTTCAACATCCGCGTCCCGGGGAACATCCCCGCGATCCTCAAGGGGGACCCCATCGGGACCCTGGTGACGGAGTAGGTCGGGCGGCCCGCGACGGACCGGGTCGCGGGCCTTCCAGGAGGACATCATGATCGAAGAAACCTTGCGAGACATGGACCAGGCGTTCAAGAAGGTCGTCCAGAACTACGAAAAGGAACTGTCGCGGGTCCGGACGGGCCGCGCCAACCTCGCGCTCCTGGACGGGATCAAGGTCGAGTACTACGGCGTGCCCACACCCCTGAACCAGGTGGCGGCGGTGGCCGTGGCCGACCCTCGCCTGATCACGATCCGGCCGTGGGAGAAGAAACTGATCCCGGCCATCGAGCGGGCGATCGCCCAGGCCGACATCGGCCTGAACCCGTCCAACGACGGCGACATCGTGCGGCTTCCGATCCCGCCCCTGACCACGGAGCGCCGCAAGGAACTCGTGAAGCAGGTCAAGAAGATGTCCGAGGAGGCCAAGGTCGCGGTCCGGGCCGTGCGACGCGACCACCGGTCGGCGCTCGAGAAGGCCGAGGGGCTCCCCGAGGACGACCAGAAGCGCGCCCTGGATCGGGTGGACAAGGCGACCGAAGCGCGGGTCAAGGAGATCGACGCGCTGACAGCGAGGAAAGAGCAGGAAATCATGGAGTTCTGATGTCATGGGGGGGCATGGGCGCACCACCCGCAACCTCCTCCCCCCGGCCCCCACGGGGCCTCCCGCCGTTCTCCGGCCAGCCGACAGACCACTGCCGCCGCGTGACGCCTCCGCCGCGCGCCCTCCAGTCCCACCCTCGGTGACCGCGCGGCCACCGGTGCATGCACCCGGGTCCGAACGGTCGGGCCTGTCACCCCCTTTATCGAGCCAATCGCGAATTCGTACCGCCCCCTCCAGGTCCACCGTCGAGACGACACGCCGCCAAGAATACGCCGTCAAATCCCGCAACACCTTGAAGTCGCTTCAAAGGATCCAGACTTCTGTTCACCACCCTGGAGCGGCGGCCACTGGTCGCCGTCTGCGTCAAACGGCGAGGTGGCTTGTGCCGCCGATTTTCCGCCGGAGGTCGCTGGCGGATCGGGGCTGCGTTACGGATTCGCCCTCGCCGAAACGCCGGTCCGCGGGATCCCGCTCGACCGACCGCCGCAGTGTCCCTTGTCCGATCATTGTCAACTTCCGCCGCGTTCTTCATTGACACTCCCCGCGCCCCGGGCACATGCTGGCCCGTGGGAGGGCGTCCGGCCGGGCGCCCTCGCGAACGCGGATTGGAGCGTCCGACGGACGCTCCTGGACAGGACGGAGGGCACGACACATGGCGAAACGAGAGACCCCGATGATCGACGAACTGAGGAAGGGACCCTACCCCAGTTTCGTCAACGAGATGTACAAGCTCCAGGGCCGCAAGCCGATGGTTCAGGACCTCCTGGGTCAGCTCGAGGACTCCTACGAGCAGCGCATCGGCCACTGGAAGCACGGCGGGATCGTCGGCGTGATGGGGTACGGCGGCGGCGTCATCGGCCGGTACTCGGACCTGTCCGACAAGTACCCGAACGTCGCCCACTTCCATACCATGCGCATCAACCAGCCCGCGGGGTGGTTCTACACCTCGCAGGCCCTGCGCACCCTCGCGGACATCTGGGAACGGCACGGATCGGGCCTCACCAACATGCACGGCTCCACGGGCGACATCGTTTTCCTGGGGACCACCACCGCCGAACTGGAGCCGACCTTCGCGGAACTCACCGCGGCGGGCTTCGACCTGGGGGGCTCCGGGTCGTGCATGCGCACCCCCTCGGCCTGCGTCGGCCCCGCGCGCTGCGAGTGGGCCTGCTACGACACCCTGAAACTCTGCTACAACCTGACGCAGGAGTTCCAGGACGAGCTGCACCGCCCGATGTTCCCGTACAAGTTCAAGTTCAAGTGCGCCGGGTGCCCGAACGACTGCGTGGCCTCCATCGCCCGCGCGGACATGTCCATCATCGGGACCTGGAAGGACGCCATCCAGATCGACCAGGCCGAGGTCGAGAAGTACGCGAAGGCCGGTCTCGACATCGAGGGCGCGGTCGTGGCGAAGTGCCCGTCGCAGTGCATCTCGTACAACGGGAAACTGACGATTGACGACGGCGAGTGCGTCCACTGCATGCACTGCCTCAACGTGATGCCCAAGGCCCTGCGGCCCGGCCGGGAGCGCGGCGCCACGCTCCTCCTCGGCTCCAAGGCCCCCATCATGGAGGGGGCGCTCCTCTCCTCCGTGATCGTCCCGTTCATCAACATTGACGACCCGGAGGAGTACGAACAGTTCAAGGAACTCGTCCGCCGCATCTGGGAGTTCTGGGACGAGAACGGCAAGAATCGCGAGCGCGTGGGGGAACTGATCCAGCGGATCGGGATGCCGACGTTCCTGGACGCGGTGGGGCTGGACCCCGAACCCGAGATGATCTCGGCCCCGAGGGACAACCCGTACATCTTCTTCCAGCCGGAAGGGGAAGAGGCGTGAGGTTTCGCGCGCGGGCGTGCCGGCGCGGCCGGAACCCGCGAAGGAGGATTGAACGATGGCTGAAGCACCTGCCAAGAGGATCACGGACATCGGGCCGCCCCACTTCGAGAAGTTCCTGCCTCCCATTGTGAAGAAGAATTATGGGAAGTGGAAGTACCACGAGATCCTGAAGCCCGGCGTGATGGTCCACACGGCCGAGTCCGGGGACAAGCTGTACACCGTGCGCGCCGCGTCGCCGCGCCTGATTGCGGTGGACACGATCCGGATGTTCGCGGACCTCGCGGACAAGTACTGCGGGGGCCACCTGCGGTTCACGAGCCGCAACAACGTCGAGTTCCTGCTGACCGACCCCTCGAAGATTGATGCCCTGGTCGCGGACCTCGCGAAGGAGGGCTTCCCGATCGGCGGACTCGGGGCCCAGATCTCGAACATCGTCCACACCCAGGGGTGGGTCCACTGCCACTCGGCGGCCACGGACGCCTCCGGGGTGGTCAAGTCCGTCATGGACGCCCTCATGCCGTACTTCAAGGGCGAGAAGCGGCTCCCGGCCAAGACCCGCGTGGCCCTGGCCTGCTGCCTGAACATGTGCGGCGCCGTCCACTGCTCGGACATCGCGATCCTGGGCGTGCACACCCGCCCGCCCAAGGTCAAGAACGACGTCCTGAAGAAGTTGTGCGAGGTGCCGACCACGGTCGCCGCGTGCCCGACCGGGGCGATCCGGCCCGCCAATGTCGATGGCTTTGAGTCGGTCACCGTGGAAGAACAACTCTGCATGTACTGCGCGAACTGCTACACGGTGTGCCCGGCCATGCCGCTCAACAACCCGGACACGGACGGCCTCTCGATCTGGGTCGGCGGCAAGGTGTCGAACGCGCGCTCGGAGCCGCGGTTCTCGAAACTGGCGATCCCGTTCTTGCCGAACAACCCGCCGCGCTGGCCCGAGGTGGTCCAGGCGGTCACGAACATCATCGAGGTGTACGCGGCGAACGCCCGCAACTTCGAGCGGATCGGGGACTGGATCGAGCGCATCGGCTGGCCGCGGTTCTTCAAACTGACCGGGATCCAGTTCACGCGGTACCACATTGACGACTTCAAGCACGCGGGCTGGACGTTCAAGCGCTCGGCGCACATCAAGTTCGATCAGGATTGATGGTTCAGGCCCGCCCGGGTCCGGGGGGTCCCGGGCGTCCGGGCGGGCTCGTGGAAAGGAGGTGCACGATGGCCGCTCCCACCGTGGAACAGATCGCCGAGGAGATGTACCAGATGGTGGCCGAGTCCATGGGGAAGAAGAACCTCAAGGCCAACGACCTGACCAAGGCGATCCAGGCCAAGTACCCGGAGGTGGACCGCGACATGTGCAAGGCCGCGATCCGCATCCTGATGGACTCCGGTCGCTGCGTCTATGCGTACTTCGGGGGCTCCTACATTCAGTTGCCCCACAAGGAAGGCGCGGCGAACGAGTGACGCGGCCCCGGCGGGCGACATCACGGACCCGGGCAGGCCCCCGCGCCGGCCGGCGGGTTTCCCTATCGAGGTGAGACCATGAAACTCAAGACGCCGAAGAAGGACATCGTGGTCCGCGCAACCCCCGGCGGCGGCGCGGGCGAGACCTCGAACCTCCGGCCGAGGCCCGCCCCCAAGACCCCGCCCTGCGTGTGCGGGTGCCCGCAGGGGACCGACATCCGCGGGTGGGTCCAGACCATCGCCCAGCACGAGGCGTACGGCAAGACCCTGGACCAGGCGCTCGAGGAGGCATTCTACACCATCGCCGAGAACAACCCCTTCCCCGCCACGTGCGGCCGGGTCTGCCCCCACCCCTGCGAGGACGGGTGCAACCGCATCGAGGTGGACGAGGCGGTCCACATCAACGCGATGGAGCGGCACATCGGGGACTTCGCGCTGGAGCGGGGGTTGCCGCTTCGGCGGGCCGGAGAGACCCGGTACGACGAGAAGGTCGCCGTGATCGGCGCGGGGCCGGCCGGGTTGACCTGCGCGTATCACCTGGCCCGCAAGGGGTACTCCGTCACGGTGTTCGAGGCGTTCCCCCGGGCGGGCGGGATGCTGTATTACGGGATTCCGCCGTATCGCCTGCCGCGCGACGTGCTCCAGAAGGAAGTGGACCGCATCCTCGCGCTCGGCGTGGAACTGAGCCTGAGCACCGTCGTCGGGCGCGACATTTCCTACGACGACTTGAAGAAAGAATATCGTGCCATTTTCGTCGGGATCGGGGCGCACAAGGGGAAACTCCTGCGAATCCCGGGGGAGGATGCGCCCAACGTGTGGACCGGGACGGAGTTCCTGAACCGCTGCAACTCCGGCGAGAAGGTCGAGGTCGGCAACAAGGTCCTGGTCATCGGAGGGGGCGACACCGCGATTGACGCGGCCCGGGTCTCCAGGCGCCTGGGCGCGGACGTGACGATCCTGTACCGGCGCACGCGCGTCGAGATGCCCGCGATCAAGCCCGAGATCGAGGGGGCCGAGGCCGAGGGCGTGACGATCGAACTGCTCGTGGCGCCCAAGGAGGTCGTGAAGGGGCCGGACGGGCGGGCCGTGGCCCTGCGGTGCCTGCGGTGCGAGCTGGGCGAGCCCGACGAGAGCGGGCGTCGCCGGCCGGTGCCGATCGAGGGGTCCGACTTCGAGGTTCCGTGCACCGCGATCATCGCGGCCGTCAGCCAGGAGCCGGACTTCGATCCCCTGCCGCACCTGCGGGAGGGCCGGGACTGGGTCAAGGCGGACGCGCACGGGCAGACCAAGGACGCCGGGGTCTTCGCGGGCGGCGACGTCCTGGGCCTGGGCCTTGCCACCATCGCCATGGCCCAGGGCAAGCGGGCCGCCAACGCCATTGATTGCTACCTTCGCGGCCTCCCCGTGCCCGAGGAGCCTGCGAAGCCTCCGGTGATCAAGGGCGACCGGATGAAACTGTCCTGGTACAAGAAGGCCCCGCGCAACCGCCCGTCCGAGATGCCGATTGCGGAACGGCTCGCGAACCCCGAGGCCGAGATCGCGACGGGCCTGTCGCGGGACGAGGCCATCGCCGAGGCGAAGCGCTGCCTGTCGTGCGGGATGTGCTTCGATTGCGAGACGTGCTGGATGTTCTGCCAGAACAGCGTGTTCGAACGGCTGCCCAAGGGCCAGCACTTCAAGTTCAAGATCGAGCTGTGCAACGGCTGCAAGAAGTGCGCGGAAGAGTGCCCGTGCGGGTACATTGACATGGTCTGATCCGTCCCGCCACCGGGGGAGCGTCAGCCCCCGGCGCCCGGGAGCAGGCGTGTGACCGCAGCCGCAAACTTCTCGAAGTCGGTCAGGTGCCTCGACAGGATCGCCCTCAAGATCGCCGGGTCCAGGGACTCGTAATCGTGTACTGCGATGTTTCGAAAACCGACCATCGCGCGCATCCGCCGCGCGAGTTCACCGCCGATCACGCCTTGCTTCTCGAGGATCGTGAAGTTGTCCGCGAGGGAATCGGCCAGCCCCCAGTCGTTCGCGGCGATGACGTGAGTCGCGAGGTCAATGGCGGCCTGGGCGGCCCGCTCGACGTTCAGCACGAAGATGTCCTGGACATCGAGGTCCTCGAGACGCCCGGGGTCCATCCCGGTGACGTCCCGGATGCGCGCCAGGCACCGCTCGATCGAGGCAATCTTCGCCAGGACCACGTCAACGTCCAGCATTCAGGACCCTCTTCCTGAGCGCAGCCTCGGCCGGGGCGCGGGAACGCTTCAGGTCCGCGTACATCGAGGGGACGACCATCACGAACCGGGCCGTGGCGGTCGGGTGGTGGTCCACGAGGAGCCGGCCCTTCCGAAGCACCTGCATCGCGACAATCGGGGAGGCATCGCGCAGCGAGACCACGTCCACGGGCACACCGAGGAGGTCCGTCATCCGTCCCCGTGCCTCGAAGAGCGCGACCGGGTCGAGCGGGTGCGATGCGAGGACCGCGAGGTCCACGTCGCTGTCCGGGGTCCTGCGTCCGGTCGCGGCGGAACCGAACAGGAAGACGGAGTCCGCGTCGAGCATCCGCAACAACTCGCTCGCCGCGTTGAGCAGCACGTCCTCCGGTGGCGTTGACGCCCGCATGGTCGAATCATACCCCGGCCTCGAGATTCGCGCATCGGTCGTCGCCAAACCCGCAGGCCATGCCCACGACCCGCGAACCTCTGTCGCGACCCCAACGACGAAGCACGGGGACAGGCACGGCGGGATCCGAGGGTCACGGCACCACGAGGACCGGGACCTTGAGCCCCTTGCGGGCGATCTCCAGGATGAGGCGCTCGGTGGTGGAACCCAGGATGCGGCGGTCGCGGGCCGCGTGGCCGTACGACCCCATGACCAGGAAGGCCGCGTCGCCCGCCTGCTCCACGTAGTCCGCGATCTGCTCGAAGATCTCCTTGTCGGCCTCGAGGGCCACGGTCTCGACCGCGAGCCCCCGAGCGGCCGCGGCCTGCCAGGCCTCGTCCAGGACGTCGCGCGCGAACTCCTTCAGTTCCTTCAGGATGTGCCGGTCCACGAGCGAGAAGTACCCCGCCCGATACCCGGGCATCCGGGTCTGGATCGCGGTCACGGCGGTCACGGGGCAGGACAGGGCCTCGGCCAGGTCCAGGGCGCGCCGGAAGGCCTCCCGCGACACGTCCGATCCGTCCACGGCCGCCACGATCCTCCGCCCCTCGAAGGCGCTCATCAGTGGCCTCCACCCTTCTTGAAGAGGAACCCGACCAGCAGGCCCATGCCCAGCGCGACCACGACGGCCAGCACCCCGTACAGGGTCGGCCGCCCGTGCGCGAGGTCAAAGAACGCGGCCTCGATCCCGGTCTTCTGGATCACGATCCGGTCCTCGCCGCGCCCGAGCAACCGGCCGTCCTTGATCACGTAGGACTCGGCCACGTAGGTCCCCTCCTTGGCGGCCGGGGGGAACCGGAACGAGTGCTTGAACAGTTTCCCGCCCGCGACCCGGATGCGGTTCTCGTCCACATTGTACAGGTTCGCGTCGCTCTTGATCCGCAGGACGCCCTCGAAGACGAGGTCGCGGTCCGCCGGGTCGCCTTCACCCCGGATCGCCTCGAGGGTCATCCCGTCCTTCAGGGTCTCGTACCCGATGCCGAGTTTCCGGGCGAGGTCCCCGGGCAGGAGTTCGGCGAGGGGGCGGGTGGAGTGGATCTTGTACATGCGCGGCAGGCCGCTGACGCGGTACTGCTTGACGTTCATCCACAGGGGGCCGACCTGGCCCTTGATATTGACGTCGATCGGCTCGTCCTCGACCGAGGTCAGGCGCACGACCACGTCGGCCGAGGGGTCGGGCATCCAGCCGAAGAAATGGACATCCCCCCCGGCGTACATCATCCCGATGTCCACCTGGGTCTGGGTCGCGTCCGTGGCGATGGGTGTCGGGGATTCCCCGTCGGCGCGTCCGGGGGAAGACGCCAGGACGGCGGCCAGGACACCCGCGACCGTCACAACCCGCGAGCGCAACGACCTGCGGATCATCTGCGACATCCGGCCCCCCGCGCCGCCTAATGCCCTCCCCCGCTCCCCCCGCCGATCGAGACGAGGTTGTCCGGGGTCACGAGGAGGTCCACCAGGAACTTGACCGCGAACGCCAGCACGATCGTCGCGAGCAGGATGCGGATCTGCTCGCCCCGCAGCCTGCGCCCGACGCGGGCTCCGAACTGGGCCCCCACCGTGGACCCGACCAGGAGCAGCATCGCCAGGACCAGGTCCACGGTCTGGTTGCGCATGGCCTGCTGGAGCGTGACGTTGGCGGTGGTCAGCACGATCTGGAACAGGTCGGTCCCGACCGCGACGATGGTCGGCATCCCGATGATGTAGATCATGGCCGGGACCATGATGAACCCGCCGCCCACGCCCAGGAGGGCCGCGAGCACGCCCACGAAGAAGGCGATGCTGAACGGGAACAGGGCGGACGTGCGGATCCCCGACTGGGCGAAGGTCATCTGGAGGGGCAACCTCGCCCAGATCGAGACCCTGCGCTCACCGGCCGGCTTCGGCGGGGTCGCTGTGGGCGAACGCCGCAGCGTGCGCAGGCTCTCGAGGAACATCGATCCCCCGATGGTGGTCAGCATCAGGACGTAGATCACCTTCATCGTGAACTCGATGTTCCCGAGTTCGCGCAGGACCTTGACGACCTCGACCCCCACCGTGCCGCCGGCCACCCCACCGAGCAGGAGGATCGTGCCCATCTTGAAGTCCACGTTGCCGAGCCGCCAGTGGGCATAGGCCCCGCTCGCGGCCCCGGCCACGATCTGGTTGCAGTCGCTCGCCGCGGCCACCGCCGGTGGGATGCCCGCCATCATCAGGAGCGGGGTCATGATGAACCCGCCCCCGACCCCGAACAGGCCGGACAGGAAGCCCACCGTTCCCCCGAGCCCGAGCAGGACCAGGAGGTGGATGCTCATTCCGGCGATGGGGAGGTAGATGTCCATGAGCCGACGCCGTTCGGGTGCGGACCGGATCCCCGCGTTGCCAAAGCGGATCCCTGGGACGATTCTGACAGAATGACAAGCACGTACAAGCGTTCATCCGCTGGTGGCTGATGCTCATCATACTCCGGGGCGATCTGGGATCCAGGCGGCCGGTGAGCGCGCGTTGCGCCGATTGACACGGGCCGGGTGTCCACGATAATGAGGCCGGTTGTCGGCAAGGAACGACTCATGGCCATCATCACGATCTCGCGGGGTTCGATGAGCGGGGGCGAGACGCTCGCCCAGTGTCTCGCCACGGAACTCGGGTATCCGTGCGTGGGACGGGACATCCTGGTCGAGGCCGCGGCGAAACTCGGCGTCTCCGAGGAGACCCTCAGCAGAAAGTTCGAGAGGAGCCCGGGCCTGTGGGGGAGGCTCACGTCGGACCGCCGCCTGTACGTCATCGCGGTCCAGGCGGCCCTCGCGGAGCACGCGAGGGCGGGCGACCTCGTCTATCACGGGCATGCGGGGCACCTCCTCCTGAAGGGGATCCCCAACGTGCTCCGAGTTCGCCTGATCGTCCCGCTCGAGATGCGCGTCCGGGCCGTCATGGAGCGGCAGCACCTGGGGCACGACGCGGCGGTCGAGTACATCCGGGCCGTGGACGAGGACCGGATCCGGTGGACCAAGTTCCTGTACGGGGTGGACTGGCGGGACCCCTCCCTGTACGATCTGGTCCTGAATCTCGAGAACATGTCCATCCGCACGGCGTGCGCCGTGGTGAGCCACGCCGTGGTCCAGGCCGAGTACGCGATGAGCGACGCGACCCGCCGGAGGCTCCAGGACTTTCACCTCGCCTGCCAGGTCAAGGTCGCCCTGGCCCGCAACCCCCAGACCCGCGGCGTCGAGTTCGAGGTCCAGGCCGACGACGGCGTGGTGGACGTGTTCGGCGAGATGCCGGCGGCGGGGATGCTCGGGCGGACGAGCCACCGCGGCGAGGAGGAGATTCACCGCACGGCCTCGGCCGTCGAGGGCGTGACCGCCGTGCGGGTCCATATCAAGGAATTCGACGCCTACCACTAGCCGCGAGTTCCGCGTGCCGATGCTGGCCGGGCCCAAATCCGCCATCAATTTCCGCAATTCTTTGAATAAACATGAAATTTGCTTCGTATCATTTCGCCACCCTGGGGCCGCGACTTCCCCCATCTATCGGACGGTCCACCGGACCGTCCTC
>DYKK01000434.1 GCA_020722625.1 Anaeromyxobacter dehalogenans | reverse complement strand
TCCGGGGTCCGGGGTCCGGGTTCCGGGGGTCGCGGCGAACGTGGCTCCGTCGTCAACGCCCCGTCCCCCGCGTCCAACGTGGCCCTGACACTGACACTGACACTGTCGCTGACACTGCCACTGTTCCTGAATCTGTCCACTGATCTGGTGGCGGGTCCTGCGGGGCGCGGGTGTGCGGGTGTGACTTTCCTTCCCCGCGCGCTTTCGCTACCCTTCGCGCCGTGATCGAACTGGTGGACATCTCGAAGTCCTACGGCGCACAGCGGCTGTTCGAGGGCGTGAACCTGCGCGTGGGGCCGGACGACCGCCTGGCCCTGGTCGGCCCCAACGGGACGGGCAAGACCACCCTGTTCCGGATCCTGCTCGGCGAGGTCGCGCCGGACTCGGGCCGCGTCGAGGTCAAGAAGGGCCTGCGCACGGGCTATCTGCCTCAGGAGGTCGCTCCGAGCCTTGCGGACGACCGGCCCCTGATCGAGTCCTGCCTGCACCGGGCGCGGGGCCTCGGGGACCTGCTGGAGGAACGATCTCGCTGCCTCGCGACCCTGGAATCGGGCACGGGGGGCGAGGCGGCGGCGCGGCGCCTCGCCGAAGTCGAGGACCGCCTGCACGCGATGGACGCGGACTCGATGCCCGCGCGGGCCGAGGCGGTGCTCCAGGGCCTGGGCTTCGCCCGCGACGACCTGAATCGTCCGATGCGCACCCTGTCCGGGGGCCTCCTGATGCGGGCGGAACTGGCGCGGATCCTCCTGGACGACCCGGACGTCCTGATCCTGGACGAGCCCATCAACCACCTCGACCTCGAGGGGATCCTCTGGTTCGAGGAGTACCTTCGCGCGTACCGGGGCGCCGTGGTCCTCATCGCGCACGACCGCGAGTTCCTGAACCGCACGGTCCGGCGCATCGTCGAGGTCTCGCGGCGCGGGGCCGTGGACTACGGGGGAAACCCCAACCTCCCCGTGTATGACCGCCACATCGCGGAGCGCGAGAAGGCCGTGGAACTCGCCTGGAAGCGCTACGAGGAGCAGCAGGCCCGCATCCGGGACATCGAGGACTTCATCGCGCACAATCGCGTCCGCAAGGACCGGGCCCAGGTCGTGCAGTCGCGCATCCGGATGCTCGACAAGATGGAGCGCCTGGAACCCCCGGAGCCCCCGCGCAACGTGCGCTTCCGCTTCCCGCAGCCCGCGCGCACCCCGGACCTCGTCCTTTCCCTGGAGGGGATGGGGCACCGATACGGCGAGCGCACGGTCTTCGACGGCGTGGACCTGCGCCTGCACCGCGGCGAAAAGGTCGCGCTCGTGGGCATGAACGGGGCCGGGAAGACCACACTGTTGCGCATCGCGGCCGGGGTCCTCGCCCCGACCGCGGGGCGGCGGCTCCTCGCGGACGGGGTGGGGGTCGGGTACTACGCCCAGGACCAGTTCGAGGTCCTGCGTCCGGAGCGCACGGTCCTGGAGCAGATGCTCGAGGTCGCGGACGCCGCGACCGCTCCGTTCGTCCGCTCCGTCCTCGGCGCCTTCTTGTTCCGCGACGACGACGTGGACAAGCGGGTCGCGTCCCTCTCGGGCGGGGAGCGGGCGCGTCTGATGCTGTCGCGGCTCATGTTGCGGGCGCACGGGCTCCTGGTCCTCGACGAGCCCACCAACCATCTCGACATCGCCTCGCGCGAGGTCCTGGAGGCGGCGATCAGCGGTTACGAGGGCACCGTTCTCTTCACCACGCATGACCGGCGGTTCATGGACACGGTCGCGTCCGCGGTCGTCGAGGTGCGCGACGGGCGGCTGACCCGGTTCGAGGGCAACTATTCCTACTACGTGAGGAAGGCGCAGGAAGGGGAGGGGAGGACGGACGAGGCGCGCGCCCCGGCCCCGGGACCGGCTTCCGCGGCGCCCACACCGCGCGACCTGGACCGCGCGCGCAAGCGCGAGGAGGCCGAGCGCCGCAACCGCCTCTATCGGGTCCTCAAGCCCCTGCGCGACCGGGTCGCCCGGTACGAGTCCGAGATCGAGTCCCTGGAAGCGGAACTCCGGGCCCTGGACGACGAACTCGTCCGACCGGACCTCTACCAGGACTTCGACCGCGCCCGCGACCTCGGCGCCCGCGCCCGCGACCT
>DYKK01000433.1 GCA_020722625.1 Anaeromyxobacter dehalogenans | reverse complement strand
ACTCGTCGCGGACTTGCCGGTCTCCTCGCGGACGGGGTACAACAGGGCCGGTGCCTCCTCGGGGTGCGCGGTCCGTGGAAGCGAAGGTCATCGTCTGGTTCCGGGACGCGGTCGCCCGATTGAAACGGGAGGGCGTCCTCCCAGCCGACTTCGCGGTGGACCTCGCGATCGAGCGTCCCCGCCGCGAGGAGTTCGGGGACTTCGGGTGCGCGCTGCCCCTCCAGATGGCCCGCGTGATGAAGCGACCCCCGGCCGAGTGCGCCCGCGCCCTGATCGGGGCGATGACGGTCCCGGACGACGAGGTGGCGGCGGTCGAGTTCGCGCCGCCGGGCTACGTCAACGTCCGGGTGCGTCCCGAGGCGTGGTTCGCCGGGCTGCGCGAGGTCCGCGAGGCCCCGGACCGCTACGGGGAATCGGCGGCCGGGGCCGGCGAGCGCGTCCTGCTCGAGTTCGTCTCGGCCAACCCGACCGGCCCGCTGCACGTGGGCCACGGCCGCGGGGCCGTGCTGGGGGACGCCTTGGCCCGCATCCTGCGCGCGGCCGGAACCCACGTCGAGACCGAGTACTACATCAACGACGTGGGCAACCAGATCGCCACGCTCGGGCGGTCGGTGTGGGCGCGCGGGCGCGAGGTCCTGGGTCTGCCCGCGGCGTTCCCCGACAACGGCTACCGGGGCGGGTACGTGCGCGACATCGCCGCCGACCTCGCCCGGGGCGGGGACCGCGCCTGGTTCGATCAGGACTACGACGCCGCGGGGCCTCCCGACCGCCACCCGTTCGCCCTCGCCGCGGCCGCGCGGCTGCTGGCGGGCATCCGCGAGGACCTCGACGCGCTCGGGGTCTCCTTCGACCGGTGGTTCTCGGAGCGTTCGCTGTATGACCGGGGGCTCGTGCCCGGGGCCGTGCAGGACCTCCTGGCCCGGGGCCACGCCTATCGGGACGACCACGGCGCGGTCCTGTTCCGCATGGGTGGGGACGGAGACGACGAGGACCGCGTCGTGGTCCGCGCGAACGGGGTCCCGACCTACTTCGCCTCGGACATCGCCTACCACCGCGAGAAGGCCGATCGCGGCTACACGCGCCTCGTCAACATCTGGGGCGCGGACCACCACGGATACATCCCCCGGATGAAGGCCGCCATCGCCGCGTTCGGCCGCGACCCGTCTGTGCTCGAGGTCCTGCTCGTCCAGATGGTCACGCTGACGCGCGGCGGGGTCGTGGTCCCCATGGGCAAGCGCTCGGGCGAGTTCGTGACCCTGCGCGAGGTCGTGGACGAGGTCGGTCCGGACGCGGTGCGCTTCCTGTTCCTGCTGCGCAAGGCCGACGCCCAGATGGAGTTTGACCTGGACCTCGCCAAGGCCCAGACGATGGAGAACCCGGTCTATTACGTCCAGTACGGGCACGCGCGCGTGGCCTCGATCCTGCGCAAGGCCGCGGCCCTCGGGCTCGCACCGCCCGACTGGTCCGCGGACCTGCGCGCCGCCCTGGTCCTGCCGGAAGAGGAAGCCATGGTCCGGGACCTGGGCCGCTTCCCCGGGGTCGTGGCCTCGGCCGCCCGACGCCGCGAGCCGCACCACGTCGCCTTCTACCTGATGGACCTGGTCAAGGGGTTTCATTCATATTATACCAAATATAAGCATTCCGAAAAGGTCGTCTCGTCCGACCGGCGCAAGACCGCGGCCCGTCTGTTCCTGGTCTTCTGCGTGAAGGCCGTTCTCGCGCGCGGACTCGGGTTGCTCGGGGTGAACGCCCCGGAGGAGATGCGATTCGCGGGGGCCGACGATGAACAGGAATGACCTCCCGGCGGCGCCGCGGGAACCGGAGCGGGTGGGCGTCCGGGACCTGGACCGCATCCGCGAGAAGGTGACGATCCGCCTGGAGCCGCGCCACGCGCTCCTCGCCGGGGTCGGCGGGGTGGCGCTCCTGGTCGCGGCGTTCGCGGCGGGCCTCGTCGTGGGCCGCTCGTGCGAGCAGGCCCCGGCCGGGGCGCCTTCCAGCGAGGTCGAGGCCCCGGCGGTTCCGGCGCCGGCTCTGGACCCCGCGCCCCGGCCCGACCCGACCCCACCGGCACATGCCGTCCTGCCCGTGACCGCGCCCCCGCCCGAGGCCCGAGG
>DYKK01000432.1 GCA_020722625.1 Anaeromyxobacter dehalogenans | reverse complement strand
GTGACTTGTCACGGCCGCGTGGCCTCCGCGACTTGCCCCGGTCGCGGATCCAGGGTGGTGAATCGCGACAGGATCCTTCGAGGTGGCGCCAAGGTGTTGCAAGATCTGATGGCACCTTCCGGCCGTGCTAGGATGCCCGCGGGATGCCGCGTCTCGTGACCACGTCCGTCTCCCTGCTCCGCCCCCACATCGTGTCCATCGCGGCCCTGGGCACGCTCGTCTTTGGATGGCTGCTCACCGGGGCCTGGTGCCCCGCCCTGGCCCTCATCGCGGGCCTGGACTGGTTCCTGGTCAACCTGGTCAACCGCGTGGTGGACCGGGACGAGGACGCGGTCAACCAGGTCCCGGGGAGTGGGTTCGCGGTTCGGCACCGGCGCGTGCTCGTCGCGGGGTCCCTGACGCTGCTCGCGGCCTCGTTCGCGGTCGTCCAGGTCGTGGAGCCCGCGATCTGGCCGCTGCGGGTCGCCTATCACGCCCTGGGGTTCGCCTACAACGTTCCCCTCGTGCCCGCGCGCGGCCGTCGCATCCGGCTCAAGCAGGTCTATCTGGTCAAGAACGTCGCGAGCGCGACGGGGTTCTTGCTGACGGTGTTCGGCTACCCGCTCCTGGCGCGGGCCGCGGACGTGCAGGTCGAATGGCGCACCGTCGCGACCCTGGCCGCGTTCTTCTTCTGCTCGGAGATCGCGTACGAGGTGATCTACGACCTGCGCGACGTGGCCGGGGACCGGGCCGCGGGCGTTCCCACGTTCCCGGTGGTCCACGGCGAGCGCGCCGGGCGCGCCGTCGTCGCGGGGCTCCTGGTCGTGAGCGCACTGTCCGTCGCGGTCGGGTACGCGACCGGGGTCCTCCCATGGCGAGCGTTCGTGATGATCGCGGGCCCCGGGGTCCAGGGAGGGGCGTTCTGGCGCATGGTCCGTCGCGGCGGCGTGACCGAGCGCGACTGCGTGCGCCTGACCTGGGTCGGGGCCGGGCTCCTGCTCGCCTACGCCGCGTGGGTCTGGCTGGGGCTTCCGCTCGACCCCTTCGGCCGGGGCCACTGACCCCCGCTCATCAGGGCGAGCCACGGCGGCACGAACGAGGCGGTGAAGACCACAAGGGCCGCGTGGTCCCGATGCAGGACCGCGACCAGCCCGAAGAAGACCGACGCCGCCGCCAGGCGCGCGAGCATCTCGTCCAGCGGGACCGAGGCCCGGCGGCGCAGGCGCCAGGCGACGACGGTCCAGGCCGCGCACACCGCGATGACCGCCCCCGTGAACGCCCAGTCGCCCACGGGCCGGGTCACCCAGCGGAACAGACCCCACCAGGAGGCAATCAGGAGGATGTGTGTCACGGCGGGCCCCACCAGGACCGCCCACGGACGCCTCCAGGGGCCCTGCAGGGCCCAGAGGACCGCCGCCGCGAAGCACGCCCAGCCGAAGGGGGCGATGAGGGGGACGCCGAACGGCCCCGGCTCGGACCAGGACCACAGTCCGGAGGTCGTGGCGATCCCCTCGATCAGGGTCGCGTCGGCCCACACCACGGCCCCGGCCGCGAGCACGGGCCGTGAGGGGGCCAGGCGGCGGCCCAGGTCCCGCGCGGACAGGACCACGAACGGCCAGATGAGCGCGATGAACAGGGGCACGCGGTCGGCCCATCCGTGCCAGCCCGGGGCGTACTCGTAGAACCCGTACAGGCGGATGCAGGAGTCCTCCGCGACCCAGGCGGCCGCGGCCACGAGCCCCGCGTCCCGCAGGAACGCGATCCCCTCGGCGCGGCCGCGCCAAGACCGCAGGCCCAGGTAGGCGCCCATGACGGCGGCCGCCGCGACCTCGACGGCGAGGACGGGGGTGTCCACGGAGGGGACGTGTAGCAGGATCGGGCCGATGCAGTCAAACGGGAACACGATTCCCCTGGAGCCGCGGCTCCAGGGTGGTGAATCGTTGCGTGGTCGTCTTGAAACAACTGGAAGGTCTTCTCGGAATTGGGTGGCGAATTCTCACCCATCAGACCGGATTGCCGAAACCGGGGAACTTGGGTAGTCTTTCCCAGGTCGCATCGGGCGGTTTGCTTGGGCCAGGGAGGAGAGTCATGAGACGCCTCATCATCGTGACCGTGGCGGCCACCCTCGCGGGATGGGGGTGCGGCGG
>DYKK01000431.1 GCA_020722625.1 Anaeromyxobacter dehalogenans | reverse complement strand
CTGGCCACCTGTGGATACAACGGGGTCGCGTCCTACACGGTGAGCCTCCTGACCGTGAAGAGGACCCTGGAGGTCCTGAAGGCGCAGGTGGCCGCGTCCCGGCAGGCCCCGCCGGACCAGAAGCCCCCGTTGCCCCACCAGTCCCCGGCCGTGGTCGCGGCCCTGCTCCAGGCATTCTGGGGCAAGGTCTGATCCACGGACCTCCCCCGTCGCCCCCGGTGTTCGGATGGGGGGCGGCGGACCGAGGGGAAACGACGGCTTGCAATCCGTTTCGAGCCTGCTAGACTGGATTCAACGGAACGAGAGGGCCGGTCGGGGATCGGGGGACGCACGGGGCGCCGTCGGGCGGGAGTGACAGATGAGGGAGTTCACCGAGAGGCTGGTCAAGGCGATCGTGGACCGCGAGGACGAGGTCCGGCTCAACGTGGTCGAGAGCGGGAGCACGGTCATCGTGGAACTGCGCGTGGCCCGCGAGGACATGGGCAAGGTGATCGGCCGCGAGGGCAACATGGCCTGGGCCCTGCGCACGCTCGTCGCCAACGCCGCGGCCAAACTGAAGAAGCGGGCCGTGCTCCAGATCCTCGAATAGCGTGCCCGGCCGATCGTTTTGTGGCCGTCCCCTGGAAACCGGGCCTACAATCCCTTCCCGGCGGGGCCGTCGTCTTGGTCCCGCGACCACCGTTGGAGGAAGAGCCATGCACCGGATGAATCCGATGGTCCCGTGGGTGCTCGCGGTCGGGGTCGCGGCCGCCGCGGCCGGTTGCAGGCCGGAGACCGGGTCCTGCCCCGGGTGCTACGAGGCGAGGGTCGTGGCCCTCTTCGACCCCACCCAGGGGATCCTGCCCATGCCGAACGACCTCGTGCGGGCGGGAGGCAAGGTCCAGATCCCCACCACGCTCACGACCGCGACCGGGGAGGAGGTGCGGCTCCACACGCCCGCCATGGAGGAGTTCGTCACCGGGTACCTGAACACCCTGGACGGCTTCCTCCCCGAGACCCCCCTGACCTTCGAGTTCTACTCGCCGATGCCGGACGCACTGCACGTGGACCCTGCCACGATCGGGCCGGGGTCGTTCAAGGTCTTCGACGTCACGGACCTGGTCCGGGCCCTGGCGGCCGAGGGCGCGGAACCCCCGGAATTCTCGGGGGATTCCGAGGTCACGGACCTCGTGTTCGCCGAGGACGTGACCGAGGTACGCAGCGCCACGGGGACGACGCTCGCCCGCATGACCGTGAGGCCCCCGGCCCCCTGGACGCCGGGCCACACCTACGCGGCCTTCCTGCTGACCGCGGTGCAGGACAACGCCCCGGAACCCGCGGCCGTCGTCCCGTCGCTGACGTTCAACTTCCTGAAGTCGAAGGACCCGCTCGTGAGGCCCTCCGAGAAGCCCGACGACCCGCTCCCCGTGTCGCTCATCCCCGCGGACGACGAGACGGCCGCCCAACTGGAGCAGGCCCGGCTGGGGCTCCAGCCGATCCTCGACTACTTCGAGAACGACGTCCCCGACAAGGTCAAGGTCCCGCGCTCCCAGGTCGCGCTCGCGTGGACCTTCACCGTGACGACCGCGTCCGAGTTCGTCTTCGACCCCGACGCCGGGGACATCCCGACCCCGAACGACCTCCTGATGCAGCAACTGCATGACCCGGCGGGCCTTCAGGCCCTCCTCCCCGCCGGCGCGGACTGCGCGGACCCGGCCACGATCGACGCCCTGGACACGTCCGTGCAGATCCAGGCGGCCTTCTTCTGCTGGCTCGCGTCGCTCGACGGGTTCTCGGCCACGTCCGCGGCCGCCGCGCGCTTCACGCGTCCCCTGGACCCGGCGACCGTGACCGGCGAGCAGGTCCGCCTGCTCGATGTGACCGGGGCCCAGGCGCAGGAGGTCGCGGGGGCGGTCGTGAAGCCGGTGACGGGCGGCCTGGGCGTGCAGGTCTCGCCCCCCGGCGTGCTCGAGCCCGGCCACCGGTACGCGGTGGTCCTGCTCGACGGGATCGCGGGGAAGGACGGGGACGAGACGTACGCCGTGACGCCCGCCCCCGCGATGGCGATGCTGCGGCTCGACAGGCCCCTGTACGACGTCCAGACCGGCGCGGACCTGTACTGGATCCGCACGCTCGACGCGGGCCCCGTGCTCC
>DYKK01000430.1 GCA_020722625.1 Anaeromyxobacter dehalogenans | reverse complement strand
GGTGGGGATTGAGGTTGAGCGCACCGCCGAGCCAGATCGATCTGCGCCCACCGCGCACCCCGGAACCGTATCCCGCCCAGCACCTCCAGGGTCACGTGCGTCCGCCCGGTCTCCCCGTCCTCGTGCACGAAACCCTCGCCGGTGGACAGGGACACCTGGCCGCCCACCGCGGGCTCCTCGGGCGGCGGCGGCGGTGGGAGAGGCGCCGGCTCCGCGGGCCGGATCGCCAGCACCACCGGCACACGCCCGTTGTCGGGAACGCTCACGACCCGGTCGATCCGGTCCGGTACTCCAGGCACGGTCACGACCATCCTCCGGCTCCCTGCCGCGACCCGGACCCGCGCGGGGAGCCTGCCCCGGTACGCTACCTTCCCGTCCACGGAGACCACGGCCACCTCGACGGCGCCGCCCTCGGCAACCACTTCAAGGTCACCCTCCGTCGCCTTGAGCGTGATCGCGACGTCCCTCGAACCCTTGGGCTTGATGTCCAGAGCTTCTTCGTGAGGGCGGTATCCGGGCACGGAGACCGACACGACGTGACGCCCCGGGGAAAGCATGAGCGGCGTCCCGAGCGGCGCCGTCCCGACCCGGGCCCCGTCCACCCGCACCTCGGCACCGTCCGGGCGGATCGTCACGCGCACCGTGGCGCGCAGCCGCAGCCGCACCTGGTCCAGCTTCGCCGCAACGTCCCGCTTCTCGTCCGGCGTACGGGCCCGCTTCGCGAACTCGACAAACGCGGCCAGCGAGGGGAAAAAGATTCCGTATACCGGTCTAATGATGCTGAAGGTAGTCCCGCCCAAACCGGAGGAATTCATTCGACTTGACGTTGGTGGACAGTTCGAAGTGACACTAGACACAACTGATGTTTACGGATGGCTGCCGGGCAAGCACGACTACGAAGCATACTACCGTGAATACCATGGTCACCCGTACAAGCACGTGCTCTACTTGTTGCAATCCAACGTCGCTGCTTTCACGTACGACAAGCCAGCCTGACCCTTCCGCGTATGCTGAATGGCCGTGGTCCACCGCTTGAAGGCCCTGCTCGACCAGTACGAACCGGCCGTCCCGACCAAGTCGCCCCTGGCTGAGATCAAAGCGGACACGGAGGCACGTTCCGGGACCTGCCGGGCGCAGCGCGACCAGGGACTATCGCGCAGCGGGGACTTCCCCCACATCCGCGTCGGGCCGGAGCGGGGCGCACCGGACCCCGGCGGCGTCGAGGATGCGGGGAAAGAGCTGCTCGGCCTCATCGACAGAGATCGGTTTCGTCGGGAGGGTCAGGTCCCAGCCCGCCGCTTCAGTCACCCCGGTTCCAGCGAACACGGAGAAATCGACCTCGCCGGCAAGGGTCACCGGAATGACCGCGACGACCACCTGGCGAGCGGGCGCAACGGCGTTGTCCGCGGGCTTGAAGCCCACGACGACGCGTGCATTCGCCGGAAGGCGAGCACTTTCAGGCACGACCCACCGCCGGCGCCAGTCCGTGCCGAGGTAGGCCGGCGGTTCGGCCAGAGAATAAAGGTCCGTGAAACCCTGAATCATCTCCTCGACCTCGAATGGCCCCTCCGGGGCCGCAGTCACCTCGCGCGCACCGTCCACGAAGGGCTTGACGTGCGTGAGGAGTTTCTCCGGCACGAATGTAGTCACCCGGGTGTCTGTTACCCGATAGCCGCTAGCGAGCTTGCTGACGTGTCCGTCCTTGGCCGCGACAACGTCGCCCGTATGCCCCAGTGCCCAATGGCAGGCGCCCGGACAGGCGAAGTAGTGGTAGAAGGGGTCCGGCCAGTCGCACGTGACGGCAGTTGCGTCCGTGGCGGCCCCGCTGGCAGCGGGGTCGTCCTCCTGCGGTCCAGCCTTCCACCACTCCTGAACGGCCTGCTGGTCGCCCTCGGTGCCTCTCGGGTCCGAGGAGTCCGAGGCGTCGCGTCGGGAACTACAGCAGAGTAAGAACGGAAGCGCCGCGGCGACCTGCACGATCCAAAGACTTGTCTTCATGTCTGCCTCCTACCACGCCAAAGCCGACAGAAACCTCTGCCATCCGGCGACGAAACTGTAGCTGATGCCCGTGCCGCTCTTCGGGCCGGAGGTCCCAGAGGTGATTGTCGTGCCTCCGCCATACCGTTGAGAGGGGAACGGC
>DYKK01000429.1 GCA_020722625.1 Anaeromyxobacter dehalogenans | reverse complement strand
GGCGGGCGGCGGCTTCGTGAGCCTCGGCGGGGGGTTCTGATCAATCCCGGCGCCGGCGGAGCCACGGCCACAGGGCCAGCCCCGCGAGCCACCACCAGGCCACAACGGGTGCGCCGGCCGCGCAACCCCCGCCGCTCTTCCCGCTCGCGGAGCCCCGGCCGGCGTCCATGGGAGGCCCGGCCGTGTCCGCGGTCGCCTCGGGTCGCGACGGGCCGGTCCGGTCCGGCTGAGACCCCGGGTCGGACGGCGGACCGGGGTCGGGGGAGGGGGACCCGGCGTCCGTCGCCGGTTCGATGAAGACGGTCTCGGGCGGGACGGGTCCGGGGTCCGCTCCGGCCTCGTCCGGGAGGGCCTGGCCCGAGTCCTCGGGCACGTCCGGCACCGGCTCGGGGCCGGGGTCCGGGGGCGGGACCGGGGCGCATGGGTCCTCGCCGCCGGGAAACGGCTTGTCGATCACGAACGAGTCAATCACCTTGGCATTGGACGGGTTCGTGCCCAGCAACTGGGCCCGGGTGGCCCGCGCCGTGTACGTCAACCGATGGTTGTCGAACTCCAGGATGACGAAGTGGTGGTCCCCCGAGCAGACCTTGCTCCCGGGGGTGCGCGGGCAGAAGAGGTTGACCACGATGTTGTAGGCCGTGGCCCCGGCCCCGCCGGTGACCACATAGACGGTTCCCTGGTCAAAGGAGTCCACGGGAACGCCCTCGGGGTCACCGCCCTGGCCGCGCACCGGCCCGATCCGCTCGTACCAGTGGTTGTGGCCATAGAAGACCAGGTCCACATGGTGCTTGTCGAACACGGGAACGAACGCCCCGTTCTGGTCCTGCTCGTTCGGAGGGTGCACCAGGCCGAACCAGTCCTCGCTGCAATAGATCGGGTGGTGGAAGAACACGACCTTCCAGGTGCGCGGGTGGTCGGTCAGGACCTGGTCGAGCCACGCGGCCTGGTCCGCGAACGGGGTCGTGCCATCCTTGAACTCCATCGTGCTCAAAGACACGAAGATCGCGTTCCCCGTGGTCACATAGTAGTAGTCTTCCGTCCCCGTGACCTCGTTGCGCGGCAGGTGGAAGACCTGGTTGTAGTTCGCGGTGTCCCCGGCCCCGGGGCCGTCGTCGTGGTTGCCCATCGTGGGCAGGTGCGGTGCGCGCGCCAGCTCCCCCTGCGACGCCTGGAGCCAGCGGTCCCACTGCGGGGTGTCCGATCCGTCCCGCACGATGTCGCCCGTGTTCAGGACGATCCGCGGGCCGTACTCGAAGACCTCCTCGAAGATGTCGTCCCAGCGCGGGGAGGGGCCCTCGTCGTTGTCGGACCTCCCGTCTCCCAGGACCACGACGCGGTACGGTTCGCACCCGTCCGCCGGGGCCGTCGTGAAGGAGTGGTCCTCGCTCCACGAGCCCGGGCCGCCCACCCGATAGTGATAGGTCGTGTTCGGTTGAAGGCCCGTCAGCGTGACCTCGTGGACGACCGCGAGCGGCCCCGAGGCGCGGAAGGCGGTTCCGTCCCGGCTTTGGCCGTACGAGGCGTCAAGCCCGTATTCGACCGTGGTGGGGTCTGCCTCCGAGTCCGTGGTCCACGCGATCCCCATGGTGGTCGCCGCGTCCGGCTGCGACAGCGACAGCCGCACGAACCGGGGCGGCGAGGCCTGGACGGCGCACGGGACCAGGATCTCGGACACGGCGGCGGCGACGAGGACGCGACGCATGACCGTCCCTCCGCAAGACAGGGGGATTATACCAGTCGCGTTCGGCGGGGGCAAGGCGGGACGAGACCTCGTCACCCCTGTTTGACGGCGGCGATGAGGTCCAGGACGGCCTTCTTGCCGTCTGAAAAGAACATCAGCGTGTTCGGCGCGGCGAAGAGCGGGTTGGGGATGCCCGCGAACCCCGGCGACAGCGACCGCTTGACCACCACCACGTTGCGCGCCCGGTCCACCTCGATGATCGGCATCCCCGCGATGGCGGACTTCGGGTCCGTGCGCGCCACCGGATTGACCACGTCGTTGGCCCCGATCACGATGGCCACGTCCACCTGCTCCATCTCGGGGTTGATCTCGTCCATCTCCTTCAGTTTGGGATACGGGACGTCCGCCTCGGCCAGCAGGACGTTCATGTGGCCCGGCATCCGGCCCGCGACCGGGTGGATGGC
>DYKK01000428.1 GCA_020722625.1 Anaeromyxobacter dehalogenans | reverse complement strand
TTGTGTCAGGGAAGGGGCCGAGCGACCCGGCCAGGGGGTCGGGCCGGACGGGGTGGTCCGGGTGTCGGGTACTGCCAGGAGGTGACCATGAATCGCTGGGTGGACTGGGGACTCGAGTTGATCCGACGCACGTCCACGGACCTGTCGCCGGACGTGGAGGCGGCCTTGCGGAGGGCCGCGGCCGGCGAGGAGGCGGGTGCGACGGCCCGTAGCGTGCTGGACGCGATCCTGAAGAACGTTGAACTCGCGCGAGAAGCGGGCACGCCGATCTGCCAGGACACCGGCCTGCTGTCGTTCTACCTGCATCTGCCCCGCGGCATGGACCCGGAGCCGGTCAAGGCCGGCCTGACCGAGGCGGTGCGCGAGGCCACGCGGCGCGGCCTCCTGCGACCGAACGCCGTGAATCCCGTCACGGGCAAGAACAGCGGCGACAATGTAGGGCTCAACCTCCCGTACTTCGCGGTCGAGACCCACGACTCCCCGGACGTCGTCGTGGACGTGATGCAGAAGGGGGGAGGAAGCGAGAACGTGGGCGCCCAGTACCGCCTGCCGGACGCGCGCCTGAAGGCGGGCCGGGACCTGGCCGGCGTCGAGAGGTGCATCCTCGACGCGGTATTCCAGGCCCAGGGCTTCGGGTGTGCGCCCGGAGTCGTGGGCGTCTGCATCGGCGGGGACCGCGCGGGGTCGTACCTCGGGGCCAAGAAGCAACTGCTCCGGCCGCTGGATGACACGAACGAGGACCCGGAACTCGCGGCCCTCGAGGAACGCCTGTTCCGCGGCCTGAACGAACTGGGCATTGGTCCCATGGGGTTCGGCGGCCGGACCACCGTCCTCGGGGTGAAGGTCGGCTACCTGCACCGCCACCCGGCGTCGTTCTTCGTCTCGATGGCGTACTGCTGCTGGGCGGATCGGCGGCGCCGGATGGTGGTGCGCGGGGGAACGGAGGCCCAGGTCCTGTAAAGGAGGTGCGGTCATGACATCGAGCAACGTGAAGGACATCGTGCTCCCCACGACCGAGGATACCCTGCGTTCCCTGCGGATCGGGGACGAGGTCCGGCTGTCCGGGACGGTGGTCACGGCCCGCGACGTGGCGCACAAGTTCATGGTCGAGAAGAAGCCCGATTTCCTGAGGCCGGTCCTGCAAGGGGCCGTCATCTATCACTGCGGGCCCATCGTCCGCCGGGTCCCGGAAACCGGCGGGGGAGGGCAGGCGGGGTCCCGGTGGGAGATCGTGGCCGCGGGGCCGACCACGTCTTCGCGCGAGGAGCCGTACCAGGCGGACGTGATCGAGACCTACCGCGTGGCCGGTGTGATCGGGAAGGGCGGCATGGGCGAGAAGACGAGCGCGGCCCTGCAACGCTTCGGAGCCGTCTATTTCCACGCGGTCGGAGGCGCGGGCACCCTGCTCGCCCGATGCGTGACGCGGGTCCGCGACGTCCTGATGCTGGAAGAGTTCGGTTCCCCCGAGGCCTTCTGGGTCCTCGAGGTCGCGGACTTCCCGGCGGTGGTCACCATGGACTCGCACGGCGGGAGCCTGCACCGGGAGGTCCTGAAGACCTCCGAGGCCAGGTTGAAGCGCCTGCTCGGGTCGTGACGCGGGCGGGAGGTCCCGCGCCGCCCTGGACTGGACGGCGCGGGCCCGTGAGAAGGTCGAAACAGGGGATGGGTCAACCCGCGGCGTCGCTGGGCTTCTCGCCCTTCTTCGCCGCGGCCTTGAGGGCCTTGACGTCTGCGGCCAGGTTCTTCAACTCGGTCCGCAGGGTCTTGAGGGCCGCCACCTCCTTGGCGACCTTCTCGACCTCGACCTGGGTCCGCTCCAGCTGCTCGCTCGATGGCAGTCGCAGGAAGGCCAAGACTTCCTGGCGGATCACGTCGCTGTGGCGGGCCAGGTCGGACTTCCGCAGGCGCTCGAACAACTCCGAGAAGGTCAGGGTCCCGAAGCGGTTCATCAGGTCCGCCGGGCTCAGGTCGGCCGCCAGTTCCGAGACCTTCTTGAGTCCGAACGTCCGGGTGGCGTCCACGGTCTCGCGCACCCGGCGGGCGACCTTCTCGCCCCGGCCCCGGATCTGGGCCGCGGGGCCCCCGAGCATGTCCTTCACCTGCTTGCGAATGTTCTTCATGGTCATGATTCCTCCTGCTGTCCCACCCACCCAC
>DYKK01000051.1 GCA_020722625.1 Anaeromyxobacter dehalogenans | reverse complement strand
TGGTGAAACTTCTTGAGATGGAGGGATTCTGAAATGGGACGAACTGCGTGGATGGTCCGGGCGGTCTTGGTGGCGACCATGCTCTTGCCGGGGATTGCGCTCGCCCGGCGGGCGCTCCCGAACAACGACATGGCGGGTAGCAAGATGCCGGTGGAGCAAGTGTGCACCGGTGAGAACGTCCAGTTCATCGGGGTGGTCTACGCCGACCTCAAGAACTCGGATGCCGCGGATGCCGTCTCCGTGGTCTGCTGGTCAGCCGACCGGGGCGAGTTCGTGTTGCCCAACAACGATTTCGGCGATCGGGACAAGGTGTACCTGAAATGCGACCGCGCCACGGAATTCGTGTACGGAATCGCGTACAAGGATCGCGAGGGGAGCGATGCGACCGACGGGGTCACGCTCATCTGTCGGAAGAAAGAGGGGGGCGACGAACGCCTCGTCGAGAACAATGACCTCGTGGGCGGGAGGTCCTTTGTCCGGATCGCTGAAAAGGATGCCATCGGCATTCAGTACAATGACCGGAAAGATTCGGATGAAGTGGACGGGGTGACCCTCGTGGTCAAGGGCGACTGACCCGCTGGGTCAGTCCTGCGTCGATCTCCGTCGCGTCAGGGTCGCCCACAACGCCCGATCCTCCGGGTCCCTGCCCCCGACCAGAGTCAGCCCCAGGGACACCGCCAGTCCGGCGAGCGTGGAGAGCGCGAACGTCCCCCATCCCGGATGGGGGGCACCGGCCCGGATGCCGACCTGAATCGCGAGGGAGACCAGCCCGGCCAGCGCCGTCCGACCGAGGCGCCGTCCGAAGGCGTTGACGCGGAAGATCGAACGCACCTCCACGACCTGGAGCACCCGGAACGCGAGGTTGCCGGACAGCGTGGCCACAGCCGCTCCCAGAAGGCCGTAGCGCGGGATGAGGAGCAAGTTGAGCCCAACGATGACGGCGAATCCGGCGACGTTGTTCACGAGGTCCAGCCGAGACCTTCCCGACATGACGACGGGCCACTGGTGCAGGCCGAGGACGGCGTTGACCAGGTGGGCACAAGCCAACACCACCAGGGGGCCTCGGGCCTCCGGGTAGGCCGGCCCCCATAGCCCGAGGAGCAGGTCCCCGAAGACGACGAACGCGATGAAGATGGGCGTGGAGAGTGCGAGAACCCATCGGGTCATCCGGGCGAGGTTCGAGGCGAGGCGCTGGATGTCGTTGCGGGTCGCGCATTCGGCGGCGAGGGGGCTCAGGATCGGGTCGAAGGCGTACCGCACGCTGCTGACGGTGCCGGCGAGGAGCACGCAGGCGCCGTATTCCGCGACGGCCGCGGGCTCCCCCAGGAAGACACCCAGGAAGACGATGTCCAGGCGATAGATGGCCTGGTTCAACAACTCGGCCGGCATGATGGGCGCGCAGAAGCGGAGGAGGGACGACTCCCAGGACCTCGACGCGATCCCGCGGAGGACCGCGCGGCCATCGAAGCGGCGAGTCAGGGCCCAGGTCGCCAGGAGGACCGTGAGGAGGGATGCGGACAGATGGGAGAGCGCCACGCCGGCGCCTCCCGCGCTCCCGAAGAGGGCGCCGGAGACGATGAGCATCGCGATCATCAGGGTGGGTTCGGCGACGCCTCGGACGGCGAGGTTGTACCGCATGGTGCCCGTGGCCATCGTCGCCGAGACCAGCGTGAGGGCGATGGACCAGGAAAGGACGAGAGGCGCCAACGCGAGCAGCGTGTTCCGATACTCGGGTTCGTCCTGGTGGGCGGCGAGGACCCAGAGGGTCCCGACCACGCCGAGCGACACGACGAAAACGGTCTTCAGACCCGAGGCGATGGTCCGGACCTCGGCCTCCGGGTCGCCCCTGGCCCTCGCCACGGCCACTTCACGCAGCATTCCCTTGTCCATTCCCACGATGCCCACCTTGCACCCCATCTCGACGATGGACCACGCGAAGATGTAGGCCCCGTAGGCGGTCTTCCCGAAGATCCTCGTCGCAAGAATGTGGAAGAGGAAGACGGCCAGTTGAAACAGTGCCGCGACGTAATTCGCGATGGAACCGCGAAGCGTCCGTCGGGCGTCGCTGCCGAGCGTGTCGCTCACGGTTTCCGTCCCCGTACCAGGAGCAGATGCTCGTACAGGCGGACGGTGTCCTCGAGTGCGGCATCCGGGTCGAACATCCGCAGGACGCGGCGGCGGCCGGTTTCCCCCAGGCGCTGACGTTCCTCTTCCGCGGTCTCGACGGCCTGGACCAGTGTCCGTGCCATCGGTTCGATCCGGCCGGTCGGGAACTCGAAACCGGAGCGCCCCGGCTCCATGATTCGGTCCAGGTTCGCCGAGTGGCTCATGAGCAGCGGGACCGAGCAGGCATGGGCCTCGATCGCTGCGTTCGGGAGGCCTTCGTACAGGGAGGGGAGGAGCACGTAGTCCGCGGCCGCATAGAGCGCTTCCACGTCCCTCGCGGTTCCCACGTAGCGGATCACGTCGGACAGGTCCAGCCCGCGGATGGCGGCCGACAAGAGGAGCTGGACCGAGGTGTCGTACACCCGCCCGGCGAGGAGCACCGTGAAGGCGTCGCGGCGCACCCATTGTCTGCGGATGGCGAGGGCGACCGCCGCGCACAGCCCGATCTGGTACTTGGCGACGCTGATCCGGCCTGGGGTCACGAAGACGACGCCTCGCGTCGCGAAACGCCGCTTCGCCTCGTGTCGGAACGCCGGGGTCGCGGGTTGAAAACGTTCCAGATTCAAGATGTTCCTGACGACATGAATCTTGTGGGCCGGCACCCTCTGCCAGCGCACGAGTTCGTCCCGGGTGCCGACGCTGTTCACACTGATCGCATGACAGTTCCTCGCGAGCAGGGCCTCGACCAGGCGGTAGTCCGGCCGCATCATCCGGCTGCGCACCGAGGTGACGACCACGCTCCGACCGTGCGCAAGGGGCGCAACCGTTCGCGCCCACAGGTTCGAGTATTCCATGAAACTGTGGACGATGTCCGGGTCTTCCTCGCGCAGGATGCGGGCGAGACGGACCGCACGCCGGAACCCGACCGGACTCCCGATGACGTGGCGGGGCTGGTCGGGCGGGAGCAGGTCTCGATAGGCATTGGTGCCATCGAGCAGGCAGAGGACGGGCTCGAAGCGGTCCCGGGGGAGACGGCGGACGAGTTCCGCCATCTGGCGCTCGGCCCCCCCCAGCGTCAGCGAGTTGATGAGGTAGAAGACCTTGATTTTCACGAGGAAGCACTCCCGCCGGGGGGCACCGAATCCACGAAGGTCTGGAACCAGGTCTCGAGCACGAGGAGGTTCCAGAGGGCCAGGCCCCTGCTTTCGCCCCGGTCGTGGGCCGCGATCAGGCGTTCCACCTCCCGGACGTCGAACAGACCGCGTTCCGCCAGGCGCTTCGAGAGCAAATGGTCGCGAACCATCCCCCGGAGGTCCTCGCGGATCCACCGGTCCACGGGGAGGGAGAAGCCCTTCTTCCGACGCTTGAGGATGGGCGCGGGGACCACGTCGGAAAATGCGTGTCTCAAAACCACCTTGCTTCGCCGGCCGTCCAGTTTCAGGGAGGTGGGGAGCGACGCGGTGAACTCGACGACCTCCGGGTCCAGGAAAGGACAGCGGACCTCGAGACCATGCGCCATGGACGCGATGTCCACCTTGACCAGGATGTCGTCCGGCAAATAGGTGGCGAAGTCGAGTTCCTGGAGTCGCCCCGTGGGGTCGCGGGCCGTGGCGCGGGCCAGGATTTCCTCGAAGCGTTCGGCCACCAGGTCCCGGGCGAACCGTTCCTTGAGGTCCCTCGAATACAGCCGATGCCGATCGTCGTGCGGAAAATGGGCGACGAGACCGAGGTACCGGCCGACCTCGCCGGACGACAGGCGGCGGCCGAAGTCGCGAAGGGGCTGCGTTCGCGGATGCGGGAGGTTCGCCATCAGGCTCGAGGCCCAGCGGGGCAGGGGACCGGGGAGCGACGCGAGCCAGCGCCCGATCGCCGCATGGCGATACCGGGTGTAGCCCGCGAAGTTCTCGTCCCCCGCGTCACCCGACAGCGCGACCGTCACGGTCTCGCGCGTGAAGCGGCTCATGTACCAGGTGGGAACCGCGGACGTGTCCGCGAAGGGTTCCCCGTAGTGGGCGACGATCTGCGGAAGCACCGAGACCATGTCGGGTTTGACGATCATTTCGTGGTGGTCGGTCCCGAAGCGTGCGGCCGCCTGACGGGCATGGCGGAGTTCGCTGTCATCCTCGTCGGGAAAGCCGATCGAGAAGGTCCGCACGGGCCGGGCGGACAGACGGCTCATGCAGGCGACGACGATCGTCGAGTCCACGCCGCCGGAGAGGAAGGCTCCCACCGGTACGTCCGCCACCATCCGGACACGAACCGCATCCTCGATTCGCGATCGGACCTCGGCGGCCGCCTCGCGGAGCGACCAGGAACGAACCGGTGCGAACGAGAGCGAATCGTAGTAGCGCCGGGGCCGTGGTTCCTCTCCGGGACCACAGACGATCATGAAACCCGGTTGCAGTTTTCTGACCCGCTGGAAGGCCGTCAGGGGTGCGGGAACGTATTGGAGGGCCAGATAGGCGTCCAACGCGAGAAGGTCGGGCTCCCTGGGGAAGAGACCCGTGCTTGCGAGCGCCTGGAGTTCCGACGCGAAGGAGAGTCCTTTTTTGTCATAATAATAGAACAACGGTTTCTTGCCGTATCGGTCCCTCGCGAGGATCAGGCGCCGTCGGTTCCCGTCCCAGAGGGCGAGGGCGAACATCCCCCTCAGTTGCTGGATGAAGCCGAGCCCGTCGTCCTCGTAGAGATGGAGGATCACTTCGGAATCGGACCGGGACCGAAACCGGTGACCGCGACGTTCCAGGGTCCGCCGAAGGTCGGGGTGGTTGTAGATCTCGCCGTTGATCACCAGGGCGACACGCCCGTCCTCGTTCGTCATGGGTTGGCGGGCCGAGGGGCTCAAGTCCACGATGGCGAGGCGCCGGTGCCCGAGGACCATCGGTCCATCCCGGAGCATCCCCTGGCCGTCCGGCCCCCGATGAGAGACTCTCTCGGTGAGGACCCGGACGATGGACTCGGCGTCCTCCGGACTGCTGTCGGCCGCCAGGAACCCTGCGATTCCGCACATCGGCGCTCCCTCGGTCAACCGGCAGTGGAACGAAACCACTCCCACTGTCGCGCAATTCCTTCTTCCAGGCTCACCCTGGGATCGAACCCGAGTTCACGCCGGGCGCGCGTCAGGTCGGCACAGGTGCGTTCCACATCGCCCGGTTGCGGGGGCAGGCGGCGGATGCGCGCTGGAAGGCCCGTCGTGTTCTCGATGGTCCGGATCAGCGTGGTCAACGTCACGGGCTTGCTCCCCCCAAGGTTGTAGATTCGATACGATTCAACGCTTTGCATCGCGGAGACCGTGCCATCAATGATATCATTGATGTAGGTATAGTCGCGACTCATCTGACCGTCGCCGAAGACCGGTATCTCCTTGCCCTCGGACATCAGACGCATGAACTTCGCAATGGCCAGGTCCGGCCGCTGACGGGGGCCGTACACCGTGAAGAACCGCAGGCACACCACCGGCAGGCCGTACAGGTGCGAAAAGGTGTGGCACAGGAGTTCGCCGGCCTTCTTCGTGGCCGCGTACGGGCTGATCGGATGATCCACTGGGTCCTCTTCGGAGAACGGGACCTTCCGGTTGTTCCCGTACACGCTGGAACTCGATGCGAAGAGGAATTTCTGGACACCATGACGAGCCGCGGCCTGGAGGAGATTCACGGTTCCATCCACGTTGACCGACACATACAGACCCGGGGATTCGATGCTCGGCCGGACACCGGCCATCGCCGCCAGGTGGACCACCGTGGAGGGCCGGTGCGTGGCGAACACCTCCTCCATGCGCTCCACGTCGCGGACGTCCGCCTCGATAAGGTGAAAGTCGTCCGAGCGGTCGAGTGGGTACAGGTTGCGTCGCTTCACCTCGGGGTCGTAGAAGTCGCAGAAACTGTCCACCCCGATCACGCGACAGCCCAAGGAGACGAGGCGTTCCGCGAGGTGCGACCCGATGAAGCCGGCGACGCCGGTGACGAGGACGGTGTCGAACATCTCACCCTCCGTGCCGCGAGGTTCCCGGGGCGGCCGGGGCCGCGTCCGCGGTCAGCCTCTGGTAGATTCTGGCGTTCGCCACTTCGGCTGCAAGGACGTACGACGATCGGACGTGCGCCTCCAGCACGGGGACGAGGGCCAGGGGGAAATGGCTCCACCCGTGGAGGTTCGACGGAGCGGTATCCACGAACCACGCGCAGGGTGCGTCCGTCAAGTCACGGACGAGCATCTCCGCGTCTCGCTGGACGATGAACGGAGAGGCGTCGAACGCTGGTGGGACGTGGAGAGGGTCGAAGTCGCCGACCACCGGGCTCGGGTTGACGAAGCGGCTTGCCGGCCTTCGGTCCGCAAGGATATAGACCGGATTGAAATAGCCACAGACATATATTTTCTCGTCTTTATACGTGTGGTGACGAATCCATTCGGCGATCTCGATGGCCGTGGGGTCCTGGGACGGAAAGTTCCGCTTGAGAAGACCCCGGGCCCAGGTGTTCGCCCCGAAGGAGACGTATGCATCACCGCCTTCGACGAGCGACTGTCCGTTCAGAAAAAAATCCGACTCGTCAATGTTAAGCACTTCCCAGACGAATCCGGGCCCGCGCAGGACGGCGACCAGCGCCACGAGTGCGGCTCCTCGCCATGCCCACGCGGACGGGCCGCGCCAGCCCCCACTGTCTGGCCGCGGGTCGTACTGGAAGGGCGAAACCATGGGATCCGACGTCGCCTCCAGGGGGCGCTGCCTCCCGGGCCCGCCCCGATTCGGTGCGACGGAATCCTAGCCTCTCGCCCCGGGCGGCGCAACAAGGGGGGCGCCCAGAATCCGCCACTAGATCCCGCCACACAGCCCGGGGGCGTTAGACGACGGAGGGGGAGGGACAGGGTAGGGACAGGGTCCGTGTCAGGGTCAGTGACAGTGTCAGGGCCGCGTTGGTCGCGGGGGACGGCGCTTGACAATGGAGCGACGTCCGCCGCGACGCCGGACCCCAGACCCCGGCCGCCGGATCCCGGACCCCGGAACTCGGGACCAGATTCAGTGGACAGGTTCAGTGTCAGTGTCAGTGACAGGACCACGTCGGACGCGGGGCCGGGGCGCCGCGGCGGATCCAGCGGCCTCTGCGTGTCTTTGTTCTTCAGCAGCCTCGTCGGACGCGGGGACGGGGCGTTGCGGTGGGATCACGTGTACCGCGACGCCGGACCCCCGATCCCGGCCGCTCGAGGTTGCCGCGTCCTGTGGAGCGTGGCCCGAGCGGGACGGCCCGGTCATCGAAGCGACGCGTCGGCAAGCACGTCTCGAACCCCGTACAGCCCCGGGGCCTGTCCGATCAGGCGCCGGGCCAGGGCGACCGCGCCGTCCGCAAACAGGCGGCGCGAGGCCGCGCGGTGCGTGACCTCGAGCCGGTCGTGCCGCCCCAGGAACAGGACCGTGTGCTCGCCCACGACCTCGCCGCCGCGGACCGCGTGGACCCCGACCTCGGCGCCGGTGCGGGGACCCGCGTCCCCCTGGCGGCCCGCCACCAGGCGCTCCCCCGTGCCCTCGGTCAGCCGTCGGACCAGCGACAGGGCCGTTCCGGACGGGGCGTCCCGCTTGTGGCGGTGGTGGACCTCCACGACCTCCACGTCGTAGCCAGGCCCCAGGAGGCGTCGGGCCAGGGCGCAGACCTCGTGCAGGCAGAAGACCCCGAGGCTCGTGTTGGTGGTCCACAGGACCGGGGCCCGGCTCGCCGCGGTCCGGATGCGCTCCACGTGCGCGTCGGTCAGGCCCGTGGTCCCGCTCAAGACCGGCACCCCCCGCGAGGCGAGGGCCTCGACGAAGGCCACGGCCGCGTCGGGCGCGGAGAAATCCATCCCCACGTCCACGCCCGTGGGCACCCGCGCCGGGTCGGACAGGACCTCCCGTTCTCCCCACGGGGTCTGGACCCTTCCCCCCGCCTGCGGGTGGTCGGGCCTCTCGACGAGCGCCGCGACCTCGTCGCCGGCCTCGGCCGCGGCCTCCTGGACCATGCGACCCATCCGTCCGAGGGCGCCGTTCAGCGCGATTTTCACCGGGGTCTCCTAGTAAGCGATGGCGAAGACGACCTCGTGGTCCGCGGGCTCGCCGGTCACGAGGCACCGGCCCGGACCCGTGTCCTCGAGGATCGCGCGAACCGTGGCCTTGGTCTCCTCCTTGATGCGCGCCTCCACCTCCCGCGACGGCCGGAAGTGCGCCTTGAGGAACCCCCGGTCTTGCTCGAAGAAGCGGCGCAGGTCCTCGTAGGACGACACCGGGTGCGTGTGCGCCTCGCGGAACTCGAGCGCGCGCCGGAACATCTCGCCCTGGATCGCCTGCAGGCGGCCGTCGAGGGCCTCGCGCGTGACCGCGGCCAGGGGCAGGGTCTCCTTGGTCCGATGCAGGCGCGACTTCAGGACCACGGTCCCCGCCGCACAGTCCCTGGGGCCGACCTCGACCTGGAGCGGTACCCCGCGCTGCTCCCAGTAGAAGAACTTCTCGCCGGGCCGCAGGGTGTCCCTCCGGTCCACCACCACGGTCTGCCGCGTCACCGGGTCGTAGAAGCACTGCTGGACCCGGTCGTGGCCGAACCGGCGCTCCGAGGCCGCGACCTCGGCCTCGCCGACGACCTGGACGAGGAGCCGCCTGACGAACTCCAGGACCGTCGCCTTCTCGTCTTCGTTGCGGAAGATCGGGACCACGGCCACGAGGGTCGGGGCCACGCGGGGCGGCAGCACCAGCCCCTCGTCATCGCTGTGCGCCATCACGAGCGCCCCGATGAGCCTCGTCGAGACCCCCCAAGACGTGGTCCAGGCGTGTTGCAGCGTCCGGTCCCGCCCCTCGAACCGGATGTTGAAGGCGCGCGCGAAGTTCTGGCCCAGGTGGTGCGACGTCCCCATCTGGAGGGCCTTGCCGTCCTGCATCATCCCCTCGATGCAGTACGTGCGCACCGCGCCCGGGAAGCGCTCGGACTCGGTCTTCTGGCCCGCGAGGACCGGGACCGCCAGGACCTCCTCGGCGAACCGGCGATACACGTCGAGGATGCGCAGGGTCTCGTCCTGGGCCTCGGCGTCGGTCTCGTGGGCGGTGTGGCCTTCCTGCCACAGGAACTCGCTCGTGCGCAGGAACAGCCGCGTGCGCTTCTCCCACCGCACCACGTTCACCCACTGGTTGATCAGGACGGGCAGGTCGCGCCACGAGTGGATCCACTGGGCGTACATGTGCCCGATGACCGTCTCGCTGGTCGGGCGCACGACCAGGGGTTCCTCGAGCGCCTCGCCCCCGCCGTGGGTCACGACCGCGCACTCCGGGGCGAAGCCCTCGACGTGCTCCGCCTCCTTGCGCAGGAAGGACTCCGGGATGAAGAGGGGGAAGTAGGCGTTCTGGTGGCCGAGGTCCTTGAACTCGCGATCCAGTTCCCGCTGGATGGCCTCCCACAGCGCGTACCCGAGCGGCCGGATGACCATGCACCCCCGCACCGGAGCGTAGTCCGCCAGTTCCGCGGCGTTGATCACGTCCAGATACCACTGCGAGTAGTCCTTCTCGCGCGGTGTGATGTTCCTCGCCATGGCCGGATTCTCCGAGAGGTCCGCTCGAAAACGCCCCTGGCTCGCGGATCAGGTCCCCGCCGCGTAGTCGTCTCGATACCGGATCTGATCCTCGGTCAGCACGTCAATCTCGATGCCCATCGTGTTCAGTTTGAGGGCCGCGATCTCCTGGTCCTGCTCCACCGGGATGTCGTGCACCGCGACCGGAAGCCCCCGCCCCTCGCGCGCCAGGCGCAGCATGCTCAGGAACTGGTTCGCGAAGGACATGTCCATCACCTCGGAGGGGTGGCCCTCCGCGCCCGCGAGGTTCACGAGCCGGCCCTGGGCCAGCACAAAGATCCGCCGGCCGTCCGGGAGCCGGTACTCCTCGGTGTTGGGGCGGATCTCGCGGCGCGACGGCGCGACCTCCCCGAGGTCGCGCAGGTTGATCTCGCAGTCGTAGTGGCCCGTGTTGCACACGATGGCCCCGTCCTTCATCGCCTCGAAGTGGCGCCGGACGATCACGTCCTTCATCCCGGTCGCGGTGATGAAGATGTCCCCGAGTGGGGCCGCCTCGTCCATTCGCACGACCTGGAATCCGTCCAGGTTCGCCTTGAGCGCCGGGATCGGGTCCACCTCCGTCACCAGGACCCGCGCCCCCATCCCGCGCGCGCGCATGGCCGCGCCCTTGCCGCAGTGTCCGTATCCGGCCACCACAAAGACCTTGCCCGCGAGCAGGACGTTCGTGGACCGCAGGATGCCGTCAATCGAGGACTGCCCGGTCCCATAGACGTTGTCGAAGTCCCACTTGGTCTCCGCGTCGTTGACCGCGATGATGGGGTAGCGCAAGGCCCCGGCCGCGGCCATGGCCCGCAGGCGATGCACGCCGGTCGTGGTCTCCTCCGTCCCTCCGAGCACGTCCTTGCAGCGCTCGGGGTGGCGGTTGTGCAGCGAGAAGATGAGGTCCGCCCCATCGTCGAGGGTCAGGGTCGGCCCCATGGCGATGGTCTGGTCAATGCACCAGTAGAACTCCTCGACCGACAGGCCACGCCACGCGAAGATCGGGATCCCGTCGGCCGCCAGGGCCGCGGCCACGTCGTCCTGGGTGGACAGGGGGTTGCAGCCGCTCCAGGCGACCTCGGCCCCCGCGGCGCGGAGGGTCCGCACCAGGACCGCGGTCTCCTTGGTGACGTGCAGGCACCCGGCGATCCGCATCCCCTGGAGGGGCTTCGTCGTCTCGTACTTGCGCCGGAGCGCCATCAGGACCGGCATGTGCTGCTCGGCCCACTCGACCTTCTTCAGGCCCTCCGGGGCGAGGTCGAGGCTTCGGACCTTGAAGTTCTGGGTTCGCGTTGACACGGGCAAGACTCCTTCGCTGCAAGCGTCATCCGGGTCCAAGATCGCGGGGATGCCGGGGTCGGTTTGACACGGCCGCCGCGCCGCGACTACCATCCCGCGCGGTCGCCGGATGGTACGCGATGACCCGGGACCTGTCAAACACCGGTGTCGTGAATCCTCCACATCGTTTCGGGGGCGTGGGCGGGACCACGGCCTCGCCATCCTCCTTCACGGCCACGGGGGAACTCGTCTTCCTGGCGCTGGGGTCGAACCTGGGGGACCGGCTGAACCATCTGCGGGAAGGGCTTCGGCGTCTGCTCGGCGACGGTCGGTCGTCCCTGGTCGCGGTGTCCTCGCTGTTCGAATCGGACCCGGTGGCCTGCGCCGGGGGGCCGTTCCTGAACGCGGTCGTGGCGGTGCGGACCGCCCTGGACCCCCGGGGACTGCTGCGGGAGGCCAGGGCGGCCGAGCGGAGCGCGGGCCGCACCGGGGGACGTGCGGAGGCCCGACCGCTCGACGTGGACATCCTGTTCCACGGAGACGTGGTCCTGACCGGTGACGACCTGGCGATCCCCCATCCACGACTGTATGAGAGGCCGTTCGTCGTGGCGCCGCTGTCGGAGATTTGCGCGGAGGCGAGGGACCCGAGGACCGGACGCCGCATCCGCGACGAGGCCGGGTCTTGCGGCGCGTCGCGGGCGGGCGTCCCGACGCGCGTCGCGGGTCCGGAATGGTGGAGCGCGGGCAACGCGGGGCGGGGTCGGGAGGGGACGGGATGCGTTCGCGATGGGTCGTGACGTGGGGGGCCGTGGTCGGGGCCGTCGCTTCCTGCGGCCGCGACCGGATGGACCGGGTCCCCGTGCCGGACCCGCCCCCGGACCGGACCACGGTCGTGTCCCTGACCTCGCTGCCCCTCGACTCGGACCGGGACTACGACCGCCTGGACGAGTGGCTGCGAGGGAGCGGGTCCGTGGAGGACACGATCCGGGTGTATGACGACCTGCTCCGGGTCGCACCCGACAACGTCAAGGCCCACGTGCGCGGGGCCCTCGCCGTGCTGGCCCTGGACGAGGACCGTGGTCGCGCGGTGGCTTCCGGCGTCCTGGACCGCTTCCGCGACCGCGTGGCGACCGACCCGGACCTTCAGGCCCTCGCGCGCCGGGTCGAGCCCGCTCCATCGCCCCCGATTGACCGACCCTGGGGACGGTGATAGAGATCCCTTGTGGTCACCCGATTGGCCCGACGTGCGACCTGGCGCATCGCCGGGATGGAGTGATGCTCGAACAATGGGATCTCCGGCCTTCGCCATCTACCTGAACGCGAACGCCCGGCGGGTCTCGCCGGACGTCGTGGCCCAGATCGAGGACCTGGTCCATCCGGACGACATCTATTTCTCGACCTGCCTCGAGGACGCGGATCGGCACGCGGCGCGGATCATCGCCAGGGGGTATCCCACGGTGTTCACGGGCGGCGGGGACGGGACGGTCTGCCAGTTCATCAACGCCCTGCGCCGCGAGGCGGAACGGGCCGGCCGATCCGGAGACCTCCCCACCCTGGGAGTCCTGGCCCTCGGAACGGGGAATGCGCTCGCGCGCCTCGTCTCGTCGGGGAGCGCGATCCAGGACCTGAAATCCTATCTCTCCAACCCCTCGTCGGACGTGTGGTGCATCCCGCTCGTGGAGTGCGAGGGCTACCTGTTTCCGTTCGGCGGCGCGGGCCTGGACGGGGAGTTGCTTGCCGACTACGAAGACCTGAAGGCCCGGGTGGGGGACGGCCCTCTGAAGCCGGTCTTCCACAACGTGGCCGGGTACTTCTTCGCCTTCTTCACACGGACCGGCCCGCGGAAGGTCGCGGACCTCGTGCGCGGGAAACGGCTTCAGGTGCGGGTGACCAACCTGGCGGGCCCGGCGTACGAGGCCGGCGACGAGGGACAGCGCGTCCGGGCCTTCCGGGCCGGCGACGTGATCTTCGAGGGTCCGGCCACGGCGGTCCTGGCCGGGACCATCCCCCTGATCGGATACGGCGCGAAGGTCCTGCCGCTCGCCGACCGGGAGCCGGGACACTTCACGATCCGCGTGGCGACCATCGGGTTGACCCGGGCCCTGGTGAGCCTGCCGGAGTTGTGGCGCGGCACCTACCGGGGCGAGGGGATCCGCGACTACTTCGCCCGGAAGGTCCGGGTGGACTTCTCCGAGCCCATGCCGTTCCAGGCCGGCGGCGACCTCGTGGGGCGCCGCGACTCCCTCACGTTCCGTCTTGTCCCGGACGCGGTGAGACTCCTCCGATTCTTTTGAGCGCTGACATCACCGGGAGGCCCCGAGCATCTCCCGGGCGTGGGACAGGGCGCGGGGCGTCACGGTCCGGCCCCCGATCATCCGGGCGACCTCGTGCAACCTCGCGTCCCCATCCAGGAACGACACCTGCGCCGTGGTCCGCCCGCGGGCCGTCCGCTTGGTGACCAGCAGGTGCGTGTCGGCGCGGGCCGCGATCTGGCCGTGATGCGTGACCACGAGGACCTGCCGCGCCCCGGCGGCCCCGGCCAGGACCTCTCCCATCCGGTCCGCCACGGCCCCGGAAACGCCCGCGTCAATCTCGTCCGCGATCAGGACCGGGGTCCCCACCGATGACGACACCGCGGAATACAGGGCGAGCGTGATGCGCGACAACTCCCCGCCCGAGGCGCGATCCGCAACCGGACCCGCGCCCTCGCCGGGGTTGGTCGCGATCAGGAAGTCCACCCGGTCCGCCCCGGTCTCCGCCAGGTCGCCGGTCTCGACCGTCACATCGAGGGCCGCGCCCTCCATCCCGAGTTCCTGAAGGGTCGTCGTCACGGTGCGCGACATGGCCTCCGACGCGGCGCGCCGGGCCTGCGTCAGGTCGGCGGCGAGACGCCGGACCTCGCGCTCCCGGGATTCGACCTCGGCGGCGAGATGGGCGTCCTCGTCGGACGCCCCGGCCATGCGGGCCAGTTCCTCGCGCGCCGCATCGAGGGTCGCGAGGACCGCGGCCGTGTCCCCGCCGTACCGTCGTTCCAGCGACCGGATCGCCTCGATCCGGTCCTCGACGGCCTGGAGCCTGCCGGGGTCGGCCTCGAGCCGCCCGACGTAGGCCCCCACGTCCCGGGCGGCCTCGCGCGCCTCGATGCGCGCCGCCTCGACCCGGCGCGCCAGGTCCGCCAGGGTCGGGTCCACGCGGGCCATCTCGTGCAGGTCCCCGGCCGCCCGGCCCAGCGAATCGGAGGCCGCGCCCTCGCCCTCGTCCAGGCGCTGGACCACCGCGGAGGCCAGGGCCTTCAGGCGCTCCGTCTGTCGCAGGACCTCCCGCTCGGCCTGGAGGGCCTCCATCTCGCCCTCGCGCGGAGACACGGCCGAGACCTGCCGGACCACGTACTCGAGGTAGTCCCGGCGGGCCGCGTGCTCGGCCGCCCGACTCCGCAGGGCGTCGAGGCGCGCCGCGGCCTCCCGCCACGCCCGGTAGTGCCCGGCGACCGCGGACCGCGCCGCGTCCAGGCCGGCGAAGGCGTCGAGCATCGCCAGGCGCTCCCGGCCCTGGGAGAGGCGGGTGAACGCGTGCTGTCCGGCGATGGCGATCAGCCGACCCCCGACCTCCCGGAGGTCCCGCGCGGTCGCAAGCCTCCCCTGCACGAAGGCTCGGGACCCGCCGTCCGACTGGACCACGCGGGGCAACCGGACCTTGCCGTCCTCGGGCTCGACCCC
>DYKK01000427.1 GCA_020722625.1 Anaeromyxobacter dehalogenans | reverse complement strand
CGCCCCGTGGTCGTCCACGTCAGCGTGACTTGTACCACAACGCGGCGCGGGCCGAACGAGGAACCTCGCCCACTCCACCGGCAGGCACCGGAGGACTGGCTCCAGCGTCTGTGCGGGGGTCGCTGCGAGCGAATGTCCATTCGACATGGCCTGGCCGGGGGCCCGGAAGCGGGGAACCTGCCGGGGATGACAACGATGTCCCGGTGCGCGGTTCGCCGCACCGGACTCTGCGGAGAAAATCATTGACATCCGGTAGGTTGCTGGCTGGCACGGTTCTGGCATACGGGGATCGGAGGCCGGTTGGCCGGCAGGGGCTCGCTTTCGAGAGGAGGATGTCATGAGCGGTCGAAGCAAAGGGATGGTCGTGTGGACGGTCCTGGCCGTGGCGTGCGGCGGCGGGGGGTCCGGGCAGGACCAGGGTCCGGGAGACACGCTCCTGGGGGATCAGTCCGGTCCCGATGTCCCGGGCATGGACGCGCAACCCCAGGCCGTGGAGACCGCGAAATCGAGCCTCGAACGGCAGAAGGACCCTGCCGTGCCGCCGGGGGACGCCGAGGCCCTCGCGGAGGGCAACGCCGCCTTCGCCTTCCACCTGTACCACCGTCTGGCCGACGAGAAGGGCGACATCTTCATCGCGCCGCTCAGCGTCAGCATCGCGCTGGCCCAGGTTTCCGCCGGGGCGAAGGGGCAGACCGCGCAGGAGATCGCGAACGCCCTGCACTTCACGCTGTCCCAAGACAGGTTGCACCCCGCCTTCAACGCGCTGGACCTGGCACTGGAATCGAGGGGGAGCGAGCCGGCAGAAGAGGGCGATCCCTTCCAGCTGTCCATCGTGAACGCCCTGTGGGGCCAGAAGGGCTATCCGTTCGAGTCGTCCTACCTGGACCTCCTGGCCCTGAACTACGGGGCGGGTTTCAACCTGGTGGACTATGCGAGCGACCCGGAGGGCGCCCGGCTGGCGATCAACGACTGGGTGGCCGGGCAGACGAACGACCGGATCAAGGACCTCCTTGGCCCGGGAACCGTGGACACGCTGACCAGGCTGGTCCTGACCAACGCCATCTACTTCAAGGCGGGCTGGATGAACAAGTTCAAGGCGGAACTGACCGACCAGCAGCCCTTCCATCGGCTCGACGGCTCCACGGTGCCGGTGGACCTCATGCACATGGAAACCATGACGGACCTCCCTCACGCGAAGACGGACGACTGCGAGGCCGTGGCGCTGCCGTACGTGGGCGAGAAGGTCGCGATGGTCATCGTGCTGCCGGCCGTCGGGAAGTTCGAGGCGGTCGAGGCGGGTCTGGATGGCGCCGGTTTCCTGGGGATCCTCGACTCGCTGGCGATGGAAGAGGGAACGGTGACGCTGCCGAAGTTCGGGATGGAAACCAAGGCGTCGCTCGCCGAGGCCCTGGCGGGCCTGGGCATGAACATCCCCTTCACCACGGACGCTGATTTCACGGGGATCTCCTCCACAGGCGAGCTCTACATCTCGGACGTGATCCACCAGACCTTCCTGGCCGTGGACGAGGAGGGGACCGAGGCGGCCGGCGCGACCGCGGTGATCTTCGAGGGCACCTCCTTCCCCCCTCCGGAGCCATTCGAGATGGTCGTGGACAGGCCCTTCGTCTTCGCCATCGTGGACCTGCCCACTCGGGCCGTCCTTTTCCTCGGCCGCATGTCCGACCCGTCGGGCTCGTGACCGCGGCGCTCCCGGGACCCGGGTCCCCTGGGGCGCGAGGTCGAGTGCTTCCCGGCCGGCGCGCCTCCCCGGGCCTCCGCCGGGGCGATGAGGCGGACCGCGGCAGCGGACGGCACCGGTCATTTCGACGAACTATCGGTCACTTGGACACCCCCATCTGGATGAGGTACGCTCCGGGGACCGTTCACCCCCCTGACCGGCGAGGGCCGGGGTCGTCCCGATGGGCGAGTGGGGGCGTTGTCGAAAAGCGGCGATCGGACGAGGATCGGGGCCTGTGGCGGCGTTTCGACACGCCTGAAGGACCATGCAAGAAATGAGCGAGAACGAACGCCTCCACCTCTCCAGCCTGGACCGGAACTCCGGCGAGCTTCGCCTTGTCGAGGTGAAGGGCCTGGCGGGCGCGACGGGCACCATCCTCCTGACGCCCAACGAACGCCGCGTGGCCGAGGACCGCCGCGACTGC
>DYKK01000426.1 GCA_020722625.1 Anaeromyxobacter dehalogenans | reverse complement strand
CCACCCTGGGGCCGCGATTTCCAAATCGCGGATGGCACGAGACCGCGACAAATCAGCGTGTTCCGTCGTTTTTCCGAGATCGGGGTGGCGGGGATCGTGGGAGGGCTCACCGGGGTCGGGTGACGTGTCCCTCGCGGGCCTCGAGCCGAAGCGTGGACGAGAAGCCGGCGACGAGGGCCGCGACCACGGCGGGGCGGTTCAGCGCGGGCAGGGGGGCCAGGGAGGCCGCGATCCGTTCCACGGGCACGCCGAAGACCGCCCCGTACAGGCCAGGGTTCAGGTTCAGCAGAAGCGAGGCGTGCACGAGGACCGCGCGGCGCCGGCGGGCCTGCGCGCTCCCCACGGCCTTCCGGCCGGACACGAGCAGGGTCTCGGGGGCCGCGTCCTCGAAGCAGATGGGGGAACGCGACCGCCGGGACGGGAACGGCCCGACGGCGCGCTCGGTCCGTACCCCGACCTGTTCGAGCGCCGACCGGACCACCGCCAGGAAACGGTCGTACAGGTCCCCGATCCCCCGGGCCCACGGGTGCGCCGCCGGCAGGGCCAGCGAGACCGCGAGGTCGTCGTGGTGCAGGACCCCGGTCCCGCCCGTGAGGCGGCGAACGACCGAGACCCCCGCGCGCCGGCAGGCCGCGAGGTCCACGTCGTCCTCGGACTGCCCGTGACCCAGCACGAGGGCCGGCCGGGGCCACGAGTACAGGAACAGACAGTGCCCGCCGCCTGCGGCGAGGGCGAGCATCTCCTCCTCGAAGGCGAGGTCCCGCTCGGGTTCGCCCGGGAGGGACCGGAACACGTGCAACGACGAAACCACCCGTTCGCCCATGCCCACGCGCACGTCCACGCGCCCGGATTGTAATGCGGGCGTCCCCTGGATACACTCGGAAGCGTGAAGCGCTTCCCCCCAGAGGCCCTCCAGGCCGAGACGGACCGCCTGGTCGCCCTGCTGTCGCACGTCGGGTGGGGCCGGGACGAGTGCGAGTTCTACGCCCCCCTGACCCTGCGCATCCGCGAGGCGGCCCGCGACAAGAACGCGGTAATCCTCGCGCACTCGTACCAGACGCCGGATATCCTCTTCGGGGTCGCGGACTTCCGGGGCGACTCGCTCGGGCTCTCCATCGAGGCGCGCGACACGACGGCGGACGTGATCGTGTTCTGCGGGGTGCGGTTCATGGCCGAGACCGCCAAGGTCCTGTCCCCGGACAAGACCGTGCTCCTGCCGGCCCCGGATGCGGGGTGTTCCCTGTCCGAGTCCATCACCGGGGAGGACGTGAGGCGCCTGCGCGCGCTCCACCCGGACGCCGCCTTCGTCTGCTACGTGAACACGAGCGCGGAGGTCAAGGCCGAGTGCGACGTGGTCTGTACGAGCGCCAACGCCCTCGCGGTGGTCGAGGGCGTGCCCCAGGACGAGGTCGTGTTCCTGCCCGACCGCTTCATGGCCGAGAACCTGAAGGCCCTGTCGCGCAAGCGCATCCATCACTACGACGGCCGCTGCATCGTGCACGAGACGTTCTCGCCCGAGACCGCGCGTGCCTGGAAGGACCTCTACCCGGACGCGAAGATGCTCGTCCACACCGAGAGCCCGCCCGAGGTCGTGGCCCTCGCGGACCTGGCCGGGGGGACCGGGGACATGATCCGGTACGTCCGCGAGAGCCCGCCCGAGTGGAAGCGCTTCATGCTCGTGACCGAGTGCGGGCTGTCCGACCGGTTGCAAGTCGAGTTCCCGGACCGCGAGTTCATCGGGACCTGCTCGCTGTGCGCGCACATGAAGCGCGTGGGACTGCGCCAGGTGCTGCAAGTCCTCGAGGACCCGCGACCCGAGCAGGTCGTCACGGTCCCGGAGGACGTCCGCGTCCGCGCGCTGCGCTCGATCGAGCGGATGCTCGAACTGACCCGGAAAGGCGCGGACACGAGCCGTCCTCACGCGAACCTCGGGGACCGGACCGGGCGGGGCGAGTGAGTCTCTACTCCTCGTCCGCCGGTTCCACGTGCACCACGACGTGGACCACGCCGATGGACGCCTGCCGGATGCGGCGCTCGACCTCCGTGGCGATGTCGTGTCCCTGCCGCACGGTCAGGTCCGGGTCCACCTGCACGTGGATGTCCATCGAGACCCACCCGCCGAGGCGCCGCGCGCGGACCGCGTGGTGCCCGCGCACGCCCGGGGTCG
>DYKK01000425.1 GCA_020722625.1 Anaeromyxobacter dehalogenans | reverse complement strand
TGGAGATCCCGTTCTACGTCACCGGGGTCCGGTAGGCTCCGCGTTGCGTCCGCCCTTCCGGGCCGGTCACCCTTCCGGGGTCGGCTCCGTCGCGGCGGGGGCGTCGGCCGGGGCCTCGGAGGAGTCGGGGGCCTCCGCCTCGGCCGGGGCCTCGGAGGCGCCGGGGGCCTCCGCCTCGGCCGGGGCGGCCTTGCGGGCGGAGGTCTTCCGGGTCGAGGTCTTGCGCGCGGGCGCCTTCGTCGCGGGCGCCTCGGGGGCGGCCTCCGCCTCTGGAGCCTCGGCCTCGGCCTCGGCCGCCGGCTCCGGCGCCTCGCGGTCCTTGCGATCCGCCGGCCCCTTCGGCAGGCTCGACACGTCAATCTTCTCGCGGATCAGGTCGCCGATGGTGGTCGGGGCCACGTGCTGGGTCTTCAGGTACTCGGCGTAGTCGCCGCTCTCTTCGGCCTCCAGGTAGCGCCGGATGGACAGGCCCAGTTTTCGGTCCTCGGGGATGAGGTTGATGACCATCGCGGTCACCTCCTCCCCGGCCTTCAGGACCTTGCCCACGCTCTCGACCTTCTCGGGCCGGATCTCGGACACGTGGACCAGGCCCTCGACCTCGTCCTCGAGCTCGATGATCGCGCCGAAGTCCAGGATCTTCGTGACCTTGCCCTTCACGATGGACCCGATGGGATAGCGCTCGTGCACGCGCTCCCAGGGGTCCTCCTGCAACTGCTTGATCCCCAGGGCGAAGCGCTCCTTGTCGGGGTCAATGTGCAGGACCACGGCCTCGACCTCGTCGCCCTTCTGGAACATCTCGGCCGGGTTCTTGGCCTTGCGCGACCACGAGATGTCCTGGAGGTGCACCAGTCCGTCGATTCCCTCCTCGATGCCCACAAAGACCCCGAACGACGTGATCGATCGGACCCTGCCCCTGACGCGCGTGCCGACCGGGTATTTCTCGGCCAGCAACTGCCAGGGGTTGATCTCGGTCTGCTTGAGGCCGAGCGCGATGCGCTTGTTGCGCGCATCCACCTGCAACACGACGGCCTCGACCTCGTCGCCGACGTTCAGGACCTTCGACGGGTGCTTGACCTTCTTGGTCCAGGACATCTCGGAGACGTGGATCAGGCCCTCGACGCCGGGTTCGAGTTCCACGAAGGCGCCGTAGTCCGCGAGGGATACGACCCGACCCCGGATGCGGTCGTCCACGTGGTAGCGCTCCTCCGCCCGCAGCCACGGGTCCTCGCCGGTCTGTTTCATCCCGAGCGACACGCGCTCGGTCGCCGGGTCGAACTTGAGGACCTTGACCTTGACGCGGTCCCCGACCCGCACCATCTCGGACGGGTGGTTGATCCGGCCCCACGACATGTCCGTGATGTGGAGCAGGCCGTCAATGCCGCCGAGGTCCACGAAGGCCCCGTACTCGGTGATGTTCATCACCGTGCCCTCGAGGACCTGGCCGACCTGGAGCGTGGCGAGCGTGCGGGACTTCAGTTCCTCGCGTTCCTTCTCGAGCAGCATGCGTCGGGACAGGACGATGTTCCCACGGCGCCGGTTGAACTTGATCACCTTGAATCGGTACGTCTGGCCGAGGTAGCGGTCCAGGTCGCGGGCCGGCCGCAGGTCGATCTGCGACCCCGGCAGGAAGGCCCGCACCCCGATGTCCACGGTCAGGCCGCCCTTGACCCGGGACAGGACCGTGCCCTCGACCACGCCGTCCCGCTTGTGGGCCGCCGCGATCTCGTCCCAGATCTTCAGTTTCTCGGCCTTCTCTTTCGAGAGTTCGAGGAGCCCCTCCGCGTTCTCGCGGGACTCGACATAGACCGACGTCTCGTCACCCTCCTTGACCGTGAGGTTCCCCTCGGCGTCCTGGAACTCGTGGATCGGGATGCGGCCCTCGCTCTTGTACCCGATGTCCACGAGCACCCAGTCCTTCTCGATCTTGAGGATGCGGCCGGGGACCACCTCGCCGTCGCGCACCTCGGCCTGGTCGTAGTGGTCGAGGAGCGCGGCGAAGTCCTGGTCCTGGGGGGCGGTGACGGGCGGGGTGCCGCCCGCGTCGGCGGGGGGAGGCTGGGCCGGCGGTTCGTCCGGCGGGATGGGGTTGAGCGTGTCGTTCATGGTCCTCCTTGGTCCATCGCCCACGTTTCGAGATTTGGGTCTTCACCCAGACGGGGCGGTCCCGCGGACCCAC
>DYKK01000424.1 GCA_020722625.1 Anaeromyxobacter dehalogenans | reverse complement strand
CTGGCCGACGAAGGGGCAGGCGTGCTCCGAGGGCCTGGGGGAGTGCCTGAGGATCGGGACGTGGGTGTGTCTCGCGAACGGGCAGGGCCTGGACTGCGATGCGACCCCCGGGGGCGCCGTCGCGGAGTCGTGCGACGGTCGTGACAACGACTGCGACGGCTCCACGGACGAGGACTGGCCGACGAAGGGCCAGGTCTGCCTGGTCGGCCAGGGCGAGTGCCAGCGCGCGGGGACCCTGGTCTGCAACGCGGGCGGGACGGGCCTCGAGTGCAACGCGACTCCCGGAAGCGCCGTTTCGGAGTTGTGCGACGGTCGTGACAACGATTGCGACGGCTCGACGGACGAGGACTGGCCGGCCAAGGGCCAGGTCTGCACGGTGGGGACGGGGGTTTGCACGCGCACCGGCACCAACGTGTGCAACGCGGCCCAGACGGGCGTCGAGTGCAACGCGACCCCCGGCACGGGCTCGTCCGAGGCCTGCGACTACCTGGACAACGACTGCGACAGCTCCACGGACGAGGATTTCATCGAGTCGGGCAAGTACTACCGGGACACCGCGTGCGGGAATTGCTACACGGACTGCACGGCCATCTACAACCTGCCGCACGCGTTCGGGACCTGCGATTCCAGCGGGACCCCGACGTGCCGGATGAACTGCACGAGTCCGTACTACGACCTCAACGAGGTGCCGGACGACGGGTGCGAGTTCTACCTGGATGGGGACGCGATCTACGTGTCCTCCTCCGACCCCTTCGCGGTGAACGACTCGACGTGCGGGATCGGCCCCGCGGCCACGGGCGGCGGCCGTCATCCCTGCCAGACGATCACCTACGGCCTGTCGCGCGCCGGGACCACGGGTCGGAGCAAGGTCCTCGTCGCAGACGGCCTGTACGAGGAGACCGTGACGCTCGTGAACGGAAAATCCCTGCTGGGGGGATATCGGGAGGATACCTGGGAGCGGCACGTCGCCTCGACCCTGACCGTGATCCGGGGCACGGACACCGGGACGCACCGCAACACGTTCATCGCGAACACGATCACGTCGTCCACGACCCTGGAGGGCTTCATGATTTACGGCCAGGTCAACACGAACGTCGGCGGGAACTCATACGCCATCTACGTCAGTGCTTCGAACTCGAACCTGCGCATCCTCGACAACGTGATCTACGCGGGGGCCGGGGGACCGGGCCAGAGCCGGAGTCCCGGGGCCAACGGGACGCCGGGCGTGGACGGCCAGGGCCGGGACCCCTCGAACCCCGGGGCCTACGACGCCTTCGAGACCGGCCAGAGACCCTGCAACTCGAGCAACGATCGCTGGTACGAGAACGGCGGGCATCTCGTGTGCGGCTCCGACGACGTGAGCGGTGGGCGAGGCGGCGGCAACCGGTGTCCGCCGAATGGCGGCACCGAGTACAGCGGTCGCGACGGGGGCGCGGGCCAGGCCGGGGCCGGTGCGTTGGGCGGGGCCGCGGGCGGCGGCGGGGACGCGGGGGACGACGGGGACATTGACTACCTGGGTTTCGACGTCGTGTGCTACCTGCCCGGCAACCCGATGACCGGCGACGTGGGCGTGAACGGTTCCCCGGGCGGCTCCGGTACCGCCGGGACCGGGTGCGCGAGCAACGCCGGGACCGTTTCCGGAGGTCACTGGGCCGGCGCGTCCGGTGCGAACGGCGGGGTCGGCGGCAACGGCGGCGGCGGCGGCGGTGGTGGCGCCGGCGGCGGCGGCGACGCCGACATCGGGGGCTACAACGACCGTCTCGGCGGACACGGCGGCGGCGGCGGCAGCGGCGGGTGCGGCGGCTCCGGGGGCCAGGGGGGCGGCGCGGGCGGCGCGAGCATCGCGATCCTGATCGTGGGCGGGTCCGCCCCGACGATCCAGGGGAACGTGGTCTTCCAGGGCGTGGGCGGCAACGGCGGCGACGGCGGCAACGGCGGCGTGGGGGGCGCGGGAGGTCACGGCGGCGACGGCGGCATCTGCACCGGCTCGTGCTGGTGCCACGGGGCCGCGGGCAAGGGCGGCGAGGGCGGCTCGGGAGGCCACGGCGGCGGCGGCGGTGGCGGTTGTGGCGGCGCTTCCTTTGGCATCCTCACCTCCGGGGTCAGCGGCTCGCCGAACTATTGCGGCGCGGGCAACAACACGGTCAGCGGCGGGGCCGGCGGCGCGGGCGGACAGGGGGGCGTGTC
>DYKK01000423.1 GCA_020722625.1 Anaeromyxobacter dehalogenans | reverse complement strand
GGGCCTGTACGACATGCTGGGGAACGTGTGGGAGTGGTGCTGGGACTGGTACGGGACGTACCCCGGCACGGCGACGGATCCCACGGGCGCAACAGCGGGCTGGGGCCGGGTGTTACGGGGCGGCAGTTGGGACAACAGCGCCAAGAACGTCCGGGCCGCGATCCGCGGCGGCAACGACCCGGGCTACCGCTACGACGACCTGGGTTTGCGTCCTGCGAGGTCAATAGAGCCCTGACGCACAATGCCCCCTATTCTTGCACCGCTGAAATCATTGGGAAAAGTTCGGGCTGATCGCTGGGGCATCCCCCCGGAACGAGGTTCTTGGGGAGGACGCGGTTTGCCTTCATGACGCTGACGACCTCGCGGGTCCGGTCGGATTCTACCTCGGCGCGTGGGATCCTCCAGGGTGCGAAGTCGATGGTCTGGAGGTTGTGGAGGACGCCGATGCGCAGGAGGGCCTCGATGCCGTGCCTGCTGACCCCGAGGTGGAGTGCGGCCTGCTGGCAGGTGAGGTAGTCGGCAGCGTCAAGGTCGGGTTCGAGACGGATATGGTGCTGGGCGCGGAAGTAGTGGACCCGGTCGGCGGTCCAGCGCAGTCCGCGCGGGGTCGTGGTGTTCTTCATGTTCAGGATCCGCGCGATCTCTGGGTCGGCCAGGGAGGCGAGCGCGCGGACGGTCTCGACGAGACCGGGGTCGGCGCGGCAGCCCTTGGGGGTGGCGCGCTTCTCGACGTGGATGCCTGTGTGCACGCCGCCCTGCCAGTGGATGATGAGTTCAAGGCGCTGGCGGTCGGGCTGGTGGGTGACGACGATCTCGTGTACGGCAGCGCGGAGCAGCCGCTTCTTGAGCGTGATGTCGGCGTTGGGGTGGTTCCAGACCAGCGGGAAGTCGCGCGCGAGCTGGTCGAGTCGGCGGACCTGTTCGGGTGTCAGGGCCGGGGTATCCGCCAGCACCTTGGCGAGAGCATCCTTGGCGTCGCGCAACTCGACGAGACGCTGGTTGAGCCGCTCCTCGAGGGAGTCGGCGACGAGGCGGTTCCTGGGGTCCACCAGGTCGAATTGCTCGAATGCGCGGTCCACCTCGTACTGTGCGGCCTCGGCCTGGAGACGAGCGGCCCTGGCGGCCTGGTCCTGCTCCGCGCGACGACGGGAGAGGGCGAGCTTGGCAGCGTCGATGCCGAGTGGGGCGAGGGCGCGGCAGAGCTCCTCGCCGACGCGGGCGTCGACGAGCCGGGAGCCAAAGGCGAGCGGACACCGCTCGCCCTTGACCTGGGAGCCCTTGTCGCACCTGTAGAGTGCGAAGTCCTTCTTGTAGGAGACGGCGACCATCCCTCCGCAGTGCCCGCAGCGGAGGAGTCCCGCGAGGAGAGCCGAGCCTTGTCTGACGGCGCCGCGGTTTGCGCGCATGGCCCACTTCGGGCGGCTCTCGACGAGCTTGGCCCGGTTCGCAAGGAAACGGTCCCAGTCGATGGATGCCTGATGATGGTCTCGGATGCAAACGCGGCATCGGTCGAGGTCGATGTAGGAGCCGACGCGCTTGACGAGCTTGCCGTCCTGGTACTCGACGTGCTCGTTGCGTCGACCGTACACATCGGCGCCGGCGTAGATGGGATGCATGAGGAGCTTGTAGAGGGTGCTGTACGTGGGGATCTCCCAGGCCAGGATGCGGGTCTTGTGGACCTTGCGGACCGGGAAGCGCGTCTTGGTGTCGCGGTACCAGATGGCGAGCTGCCGGACGCTGGTGGAGCGGTCGAACTGGTCAAACAGGAAGGCGATGGCCTCGCGAACGCGGAGGTCGGGGTCCTGGACGATCCGGCCGGCGTGGTCGTGGACGTATCCCGGGGGGATCAAGAATTTCAACTCCCCGCGCGCGGCCTTGGCCTCGGCCCCCATCTTGAGGCGTGTCCGGAGGACGGAAAGCTCCAGCTCGGACACGGTGCCCTTGATGCCGAGGACGAGGCGGTCGTTGGGATGCGAGAGGTCGTAGACCTGGTCGAGGTCGGCGATCAGGGTATCAAAGTAGCCGCAGAGTTCGAAGAGGTTAGCCCAGTCCCTGGAGTTGCGAGACAGGCGCGAGGCGTCGACGCAGAGGATGATGCCGACCTCGCGGAGAGCGACCTGTGCGAGCATCTTCTGGAAGCCGGGCCGGTCGGCGAAACCTCCGGCGGAGATGCCGAGGTCGTCGTCCAC
>DYKK01000050.1 GCA_020722625.1 Anaeromyxobacter dehalogenans | reverse complement strand
GACCGATCGCCAAGGGAACCTCGGACTGCCCGGCGAGGCAGGGACAGGGGGCAGGTTCAGGGGACCGGGTCAGTTGACAGCGGACAGTGTCAGTGTCAGTGCCAGGTCCGCGTTGGTCGCGGGGGACAGGGCCTGACGACGAGGCCACGCGCGCCGCGACCCCGGACCCCGGATCCCGGACCCCGGATCCCGGACCCCCGTTCTCTCGACAAACTCCTGGAAGCCGCCGCCGAGTCCCGGAACATCAAAGGACCCAGATTTCTGTTCACAATCCTCCTTGACTCGCCGCGTCAATCTCCCTAGGCTCTCCCCTCGGTGGGTTTTCTCTTTGGAGGACGGACCATGGCGGACTACGTGGCGGACCTGAGGGACATCCGATTCGTGCTCTTCGAGTTCCTGAAGATCCAGGAACTCCAGAAGACCGGGCTGTTCAAGGACTTCGGGAAGGACGACTACGAATCGTTCCTGACCGAGGCCTATCGCTTCGCCCGCGAGGTCCTGGCCCCGATCAACGAGGTCGGGGACCGCGAGGGCGTCCGGTTCGAGGACGGCCGGGTCGTGATTCCGGCCGCCTTCGTCGAGGCGTACCAGCGATACCGGGAGGGCGGATGGGTCGGCGCGGTCCAGTCCCAGGAGGTCGGGGGCATCGGCCTGCCGTGGGTGATGGGCCAGGTCATCCACGAGTTCTTCCTGGGGGCGTGCCTGTCGTTTTCGCTGACCACGGGGCTGTCCGAGGGCGTGATCGGGCTGCTCACGGACTTCGGCACGGACGAGATGAAGCGGCTCTTCGTGCCGAAACTGATCTCGGCGGAGTGGTCGGGGACCATGTGCCTGACCGAGCCGCAGGCCGGCTCGGACGTGGGCGCGAGCCGCTGCACGGCGACGCGACTGCCGAACGGGCGCTACCGCATCGAGGGCACGAAGATCTTCATCACGGGCGGCGATCACGACATGGCCGACAACGTGGTCCACGCGGTCCTGGCGCGCACACCGGACGCCCCCGCCGGCAGCAAGGGCCTGTCCCTGTTCATCGTCCCGAAGTACCGCCCCACGGACGAGGGCGAGAAGGGCGAGTTCAACGACGTGAAGGCCGGCCGCATCGAGCACAAGATGGGCATCAAGGGTTCGCCCACCTGCGTCATGAACTTCGGCGAGGACGGGGGGTGCGAGGGGTGGCTCCTCGGCAACGAGATGGATGGAATCAAGATCATGTTCCACATGATGAACGAGGCCCGGGTCATGGTGGGCTGCCAGGGGATGACCCTCGGCGCCGCGGCCTACCAGGCGGCCCTGGCCTACGCGCGCGAGCGGCTGCAGGGGCCGCACATCACGAAGATGAAGGACCCCAAGGCCCCGAAGGTCCCGATCATCGAGCACCCGGACGTGCGCCGGATGCTGATGTGGCAGAAGTCGGTGACCGAGGGCCTGCGCGCCTTGCTGTACGCCACTGCGTATTATGCGGACCAGGCGCGCGCGACCGACGACCCGGCCCTGAAGGACAAGTACCAGGGCTGGCTGGAACTCCTGACCCCCATCTGCAAGGCGTACGGGTCCGACATGGGGTACAAGGCGTGCGACCTGGCGGTGCAGACGCTGGGCGGGTACGGGTACGTGACGGAGTACCCGGTGGAGCAGTACCTGCGGGACGCGCGCATCGCGGCGATCTACGAGGGGACGAACGGGATCCAGGCCCTGGACCTCGTGGGGCGGAAACTGGGGCTCAAGGGCGGGTCGGTCTTCATGGGATACCTGAAGGAGGTCCAGACGTTCGTCGGCAAGATGAAGGGGCACCCGACCCTCGGGAAGAACGTGGCGCGCCTCGGGGACGCGGCGAACCAGGTGGGCCAGGTGGCGATGAAGTTCGCGACCGTGGGGTCCCAGGACGTGGTGTTCCCAACGCTGAACGCCTACCCGTTCCTCGAGTCCTTCGGCCACGTGTCCGCGGCGTTCTACCTGCTCCAGGAGGCGCTTCTGGCCGACGAACAGTTGCAGAAGATGTTCAAGGAGGCGGGCGCGACCAGCCTGACGGACCGGCGGAAACTGATTGAGGACAACCCGGAGGCTCGCTTCTACCACGGAAAGGTCCAGTCCGCGCAGTTCTTCTGCACCTACGTCCTGCCCGAGGTGAAATCGAAGACCGAAACGATCCTCTCGGGCGACAAGAGCGCCATGGACGTGGTCTTTTAGGGTCCGGCCGGATCCCGAATTCCCGTACCGATCCCCTCGACGGCTGAACGAGCGTCCTGGAGCGAAGGAGATGACGCGAGGCGGATGGGGTGCGCTGGCGATGGGGGTCGCGTGCGCCTGCGGAGGCGGCGCGGGACCGGACCACGACGCCGCGCGGGACGCGGAGATCTGGAGGGAGGTCGCCGGCGGCCTGGACGCCCCGGGCGCGGGCGAGGCGACCGACAGAGGCGAGGGACCCGATCGGATGGATCCGGGCTCCGACGCGATGGCGGCCGAGGCGGGGGGAGACGCGCCGGACATCGGCCCCGAGGTCCTGGACCCGGACGGCCCGCCCTTCGCGCGTCACGTCAACCCCTTCATCGGGACCGGCGGGGACCTCGCGAACGTGGGGAGCGCCCTGCCCGGGGCCACGGCCCCGCTGGGCCTCGTCAAGGCGAGCCCGGACACGACCGACCAGTACGGGGTGCCCCCGACGTATCAGCACTGCGCGGGCTACTGGTACCCGGATACGTTCATGTACGGAATATCTCACAACCACCTGCACGGGACGGGCGCGCCGGACTATGGGAACATCCTGGTGACACCCACGGTCGGGATGACCGCGGACAAGACCTCCAAGAAGCGCTTCTTCCAGCCCTTCACGCACGAGGACGAGGTCGCGACCCCCGGGTACTACGCGGTCACGATCACGGACCCGGCCGTGCGGGTGGAGGTCACGGCGACCACGAGGTGCGCCCACCACCGGGTTCGCTTCGTGGACGCGCCGGAGCGTGGGGTCCTCGTGCTGAACGCGGCGGCGTCCATGCTCGACGGTCATTCCAGGGGCGGGGAGGTCACGGTGGACGCGGAGGGTCGCACGGTGCAGGGATGGAACCAGGCGGTCGGCCCGTTCTCGGGGCGATACGGGGGGTTCCCGGTCTTCTTCGCGGCCCGGTTCGACCGCGACGTCGCCGGCTTTGGGACGTGGCTGAACGGCGAACTGCGGGGAGGGGCGCCGGGGGTCCAGACCTCGGAGGACCCGGCGTCGTTCGGCACGTGGCTTGAATTCGATACCTCCGCGAACCCCCTGGTCGAGTTCCAGGTCTGCCTGTCCTACGTGAGCGTGGACGGGGCCCAGGCCGCCCTGGAGGCCGAGATGCCGGGGTGGGACTTCGAGGGGACGCGGGCCGCGACCGAGGCCGCGTGGGAGGCGGAGGTCTCGCGGTTCGAGGTCTCGGGCGGCAGTGCGGACGACAAGGCGAACTTTTACACCGCGGTCTATCACGTCTTGCAGATGCCGACGACCTGGTCCGACGTGGACGGCCGCTACCGGGGCTTCGACGGCCAGGTCCATCACGCCCAGGGCTGGACCTACTACACGGACATGTCCTTCTGGGACACCTTCCGCACGCAGCACCCGCTCCTGACGCTGGTGTGGCCCGAGAGGCAGCGCGACATGATGCGCTCGCTCGCCGCCATGCAGCGCGAGGGCGGGTACGTCCCCAAGTGGCCCATGGGGATGGGCGACTCGGGGAGCATGATCGGCCAGCACGGGGCGAGCGTGGTCGCGGACACGTGGTTGAAGGGCGTTCGCGACTTCGATGTGGAGTCCCTCTACGACTCGATGAAGGCGACCGCGAACGCGCCGGGACCCCCGGGGTCGTACGGGAACCGCGACTGCTTCCCCTGGTACACGGACCCCGCGTTCGGCTACTGCCCGGCGGACCGGACGAGCGACGCGGTGTCCAAGACGCTGGAATACGCCTACAACGACTTCTGCCTGGCCGAACTGGCGCGCGACCTCGGGCGCCCGGACGACGAGGCCGTGTTCCGCGCCCGCGCGAAGAACTACGCGACCCTGTGGGACCCGGACACGGGATTCTTTCGCCCGCGCCGCGAGGACGGGACCTTCGTGACGCCGTTCGTGCCGGACGTCTGGGACAGCGGCGCGTACTACACGGAGGGCTCGGCCTGGCAATGGCTGTGGTTCGTACCACACGACACGGCGGGACTGCGGGCCCTGATGGGTGGGGATAACCCGTTCGTGTCGAAACTGTCTGAGTTCTTCACGCTGGCGCGCGACAACTTCAACTTCATCCTGCCGACCCCCTGGTACTTCCACGGGAACGAGCCGGACCTCCACGCGGCCTTCCTGTTCAACGACGCCGGGAGGCCGGACCTCGCCCAGGTCTGGGCGCGCTGGGTGCTGGACGCGAACTACCGGAACGCCTGGAACGGGCTCGTGGGCAACGACGACGCGGGCACGCTCGCCGCGTGGTACGTCTTTGCCGCGTCGGGGCTGTACCCGTGGCCCTGCCTCCCCGGGTACTCTGTGACGGTTCCGCGCTTCGACCGGGTGGTCTGGCACCTGCCGGCCGGGGACCTCGTCATCGAGGCCCCGGGGGCGTCGGCGGGGTCCGTGGTCGCCCAGGAGGTCCGCTGGAACGGCGCGACCCTGGACGGCTTCTGGTTGTCCCACGACGAGGTCGCCGCGGGCGGTGCGCTTCAGTACGAGGTCGTTCCGGCGCCGTGAAAGCGCACCAGGAACTCGAGGAGGACGTTGCTCGCGGCGTGCAGGACGGCCGGGGCCAGGACCCCGCCGGTCCGCTCGCGCAGCCAGCCGAACAGGAGCCCGGGGAAGAAGACGGCCAGCCGGTACGGGTGCGGGATGGTCACGAGGTGCGACAGGGCGAACAGGGCCGAGGCCACGACGACGTGGGGGCCGAGGGAGGCCCCGAGGACCCGGATGCGCCGGCGGAAGAGCGGGGCGAGGCGCGCCTGCACGAAGCCGCGGTAGAAGACCTCCTCGGGGAGGGCGACCACCACGAGGTGGATCAGGAGGACCTCGACGAGCCACCACGGGGAGCGGTCGAGGATGAGCGGTCCCGCGGGCCGCGGGCCGGCCGCCGCGCCGAGGCGCCATGGGGCGTCGCCTTCCGCTTGCAGGATCAGGCGGTCCGCGGCCGAGGAGGGACAGGCGACCCCCCTGCCCCGCCCCACGGTGGCCGTGATGGGCCCTCCGGCCGGACAGGAACCCGTCCGGGCGGACGACCACAGGCGGCCGTCCGGTCCCAGGGAGAGGGCGACCGCCGGGCATCCGCAGCCCTGGATGGTCAGGGGCGTGGCCACCGGCCCGGTGTTCACGGCGTGCAGCCACTCGCCGTCCATCCAGACGTGAACCGCCGGGACCGTGGACCAGGTCGCGGGTCGCCCGCGGACCGCGGACTCGTAGTAGGCCAGCGGGTGCTCCGGGACCCGGAAGCGCTCCCCCGCGACCCAGCGGGACCACGCCTCGTACCCGACCACATACGGCGGAAAGACGGCGAGCGCGACCCCGGCCGCCCAGGCCAGGGCCACGAGCGGACGGCGCCCGTGGATCCCCGCGTCCGCCGGGTCCTGATCCCGGCGCCGCAGCCAGGCGACCGGGGCCAGCAGGAAGAACGCGGCCGGGAGCGCGCCCGCGTTCTCCGCGGCCCAGCCCCCGAAACCCGCGAGGACGTCGGACGCGAGCAGGATGACGAGGCCCGCGCCCCACAGGACCAGGACCTCGGTCCAGCGGGAACGTTTCATGGAGGTCCTGAATCGCTCCTGGGTGCTTCGGGGTCGGACGACGGCGTCCCCGGAGGCGTGGTTTCTTCCTGGAAGAGCCTCTGCCAGTGCGGCCAGCCGGACCAGTCGCGCACCCGCCCGAGGGAGTAGTTCCGGACGAGCGAGGCGGCCCACGATCGGTCCGCGTCCAGCGCGGGCATGGGACGCCCGACCTCGGCCTGGACCGACAGGAGCAGGGACACGAGGAAATACGACAGGACCGCGCCCTTCACGACGCCCGCGAGGCCGCCCAGGAGCCGGTCCGTCGCGGAGACCGTGGGGCCCGTGCCGTGAACGACCTTCACGACCAGACGCGCCACCAGGGCCAGCACCAGGTAGGTCCCGCAGAAGAGGGCCGCCGGGAACAGGAACTCGCGGACCCCGGGGTGGGCCGCCAGGATCCCGGGCCATGCCGCCATCGCGGGGCCGCTGAACCGGACCGCGACCAGGACCGCGACCACGGTCGCCGCGAGCCTCAAGACCTGAAGCAGAAGGCCGCTCAGCAGGCCGAACAGGCCGAACAGGACCACGATGACCAGGACGAGCACGTCCAGCATGGGGGGAAGCCTATCGCACCGTGTCCGGGAATTCAAAGCAATCGGCCTGCCCCAGCCGCGATCCGCTATCGGACGTGCCACAGGCACGTCCTCCCGTGCTCGCTCGCTCCGCTCGCTGCGCGCGGAGAGGGGGCCCCGCTCGCGCCACTCCGCGACCGATCGCCGAAACAACCACGGACTGCCAGGCAATGTCGTGGCAGGGGACAGGTTCAGTGCACAGGTTCAGGTTCAGTGGCAGGGGACAGTGGCAGGAACAGTGTCAGTGTCAGTGTCAGCGCGACGTTGGACGCGATGAGCGGCGCATGACGACGGAGTTACGTCCGCCGCGACCCCGGATCCCGGATCCCGGACCCCGGATGAAGAGGATCCCCTCGTTTTCCCCCGCCCTGTTCCTCCCGGCGTTCAGGGCATCGAGACCGATACTTGACATTAGGGTAAACAATCTCCAAGATAGTCCAGGAACGGCCACCGGGCCGAGGGACCCTGGACGCGGGGAGCGCCATGAAGGTTTCCGCCACCGAGGAGCACGGACTTCGCTGCCTGATGCACCTCGCGGAGGCGCACGCACAGCGGCGGACCGCGACCATCGCCGAGATCTCGGCGGCCCGGGGGATGACACCCGCGTACGTGGCGAAGATCATCGGCCTCCTGAGGCGCGGGGGACTCGTCCGGACCTCTCGCGGGTCCCGCGGTGGACTCCGGCTCGCCCGCCCGCCCGAGGCCGTCACCCTGGCCGAGGCGTTGAGCGTCCTGTCGGGACAGCCGGTGCGACTGCGGCCGTGCGTCGAGGACGACCTCGGAAGGGATTGCGGCTGGGAGGGCCCCTGCGGGCTTCGGGACGTCTGGCGGACCCTCAACGGACACATCCGCGAGGTCCTGGAACACGTGACGATCGCATCTTTGACCAGGCCGGACGGTGCGCCCCCCCGGCCGGGGTTGCCCGACCCGCCCGCGTTGCCCCCATCCGTCCCCCTGAACACGGAAGGAGCCTGACGATGATGAGCCTTGCCCCGGAAACGCCGCTTCTGGCCGTCCGCGACCTGTGGGCCGGGATTGACGGGAAGACCATCCTGAAAGGCGTGAACCTGGTCGTGCGGCCCGGCGAGGTCCACGCGATCATGGGCCGCAACGGCTCGGGCAAGAGCACGCTCGCTCACGTGCTGATGGGGCACCCGGCCTACGAGGTGACCCGCGGCGACGTCTTCCTGGACGGACGGGACCTGCGCGACCTCGACGTGACGGAGCGGGCGCGCGCCGGGCTGTTTCTGGGATTTCAGTACCCGGTGGCGATCCCGGGGGTCCCGGTGACGGGGTTCCTTCGAGCCGCGCTCCGGGCCCGGAGGAGCGGCGGGTCGGAATCGGCCGACGTACCCGTGCGGGAGTTCCGCAGGACCCTGCTCGGGGCCATGCGCGAGGCCGGAATCCCCGAGGACTTCGCGTCTCGTCCGGTCAACGAGGGATTCTCGGGCGGCGAGAAGAAGCGGCTCGAGGTGCTCCAGATGCTGATGCTGAAGCCTCGGCTCGCAATCCTGGACGAGACGGACTCCGGCCTGGACATTGACGCGCTCAAGGCCGTGGCCGACGGGATCAACCGGGGAATCGCGGCGGGGATCGGGGTGCTGCTCATCACGCACTACCAGCGCATCCTGGACCACGTGAAGCCGGACGTGGTCCACGTCTTCCTGGACGGGCGCGTCGCGCTCTCCGGGGGGCCGGAGGTCGCGCGGGAACTCGAGGAACGGGGATACGAGTGGCTCGAAGCGCCGGGAGAGGCCGTGAATCCGGCCTCTCTCGGGACGAGGTGACCCATGGACGCGACCTCGGTACGCGACGTCGTGGGGGATTACCAGTACGGATTTTCGGACCCGGACCAGGCGGTCCTGCGGTTCGCCCGGGGCCTGGACCGGGACGTGGCCCGATCGCTGAGCCGCCTGAAGGGCGAGCCGGACTGGATGACCGCGTTCAGACTGCGTTCCTACGACTACTTCGTGAAGAGACCGATGCCGGCCTGGGGCAACCGGGACATCCTGGATTCCATTGATTTCGACGCGATCACCTACTACGTACGGCCGTCAGAGCGCCAGGGTCACACCTGGGACGAGGTCCCCGAGACGATCAAGAACACCTTCGAGCGCCTCGGCATCCCCGAGGCCGAGCGCAAGTTCCTGGCCGGGGTGTCGGCCCAGTACGAGTCCGAGGTCGTCTATCATTCGATCCAAAAGGACCTGGAACGCCAGGGCGTGATCTTCCTGGACATGGACTCCGGCGTGCGCGAGCACCCCGACCTGGTGCGCCGGTTCTTCGGGACCGTCGTCCCTCCGAACGACAACAAGTTCGCGGCCCTGAACTCGGCGGTGTGGTCGGGCGGGTCGTTCATCTACGTCCCCAAGGGGGTGCGCGTGGCCGTCCCGCTCCAGGCGTACTTCCGCATCAACACGGAGGGCATGGGGCAGTTCGAGCGCACGCTGATCATCGCGGACGAGGGGTCGTTCGTACACTACATCGAGGGGTGCACGGCGCCCACCTACTCGTCGGACAGCCTGCACGCGGCCGTGGTGGAACTGATCGCCCTGAAGGGCGCGAAGATCCGGTACACCACCATCCAGAACTGGTCGCGCAACGTCCTGAACCTGGTGACGAAGCGGGCCTTCGCATACGAGGACGCGACGGTGGAATGGGTGGACGGGAACCTCGGGTCGCGCCTGAACATGAAGTACCCGGCGATCTACCTGATGGGGCCTCGGGCGCACGGCGAGGTCCTGTCCGTGGCCTTCGCGGGCGCGGGCCAGCACCAGGACGCGGGGGCCAAGGTGGTGTTCCGCGCGCCGGACACGTCCGCGACCGTCGTGTCGAAGTCCCTCTCGAAGGACGGAGGGAGGTCGTCGTACCGGGGCCTGGTGGACGTGGGACCGAAGGCCGCAAACGTGCGCGTGAACGTGCGCTGTGACGCCCTGCTGCTCGACCCGGAGTCGCGCTCGGACACCTACCCGACCATGCGGGTTCGCCGCGCGGACGCCCGGGTGGAGCACGAGGCGACCGTGTCGAAGGTCGGGGACGAGCAGTTGTTCTACCTGCGCAGCCGCGGGCTCACGGAACAGGAGGCCGTGATCCTGGTCGTGAACGGCTTCATCGAGCCCTTCGTGAAGGAACTGCCCATGGAGTACGCGGTCGAACTGAACCGCCTGATCCGGCTCGAGATGGAGGGGGCCGTGGGATGAACGCGAATCTCGACGAGCCCCGCTGGCTTCTGGAGCGGCGCGAGGAGGCCACGCGCGCCGCCGGGACCCTGCCGATGCCGGACCGGGCCGCCCACCGGTTCCGGTTCACGGACCCGGCGTGGCTGTGGGCCGGGGTGGGGACCGGCGCCGACACTGCGGACGTGGCGGTCGAGGCGACGCTCGCGGCGGGGGTCGCGGGGACGTTCCCCGGGGTCCTGGCGAGCGCGGGCGACGCCTTGGCCGAGTTCCTGGGACGGCTCGCGCGGCCGGACGACCCCTTTCTGGCCTTCAATCTGGCGTCGTTCACGTCCGGGGCCGTGGTCGTGATCCCGGCCGGGGCACGGGTCGAGGACCCGGTCCGGATCCGGATGAGGATCGCGAAGACGAACCAGGGAACGGCCTGCGCGGTGCGCAACCTGATCGTGCTGGGACGCGGCGCGCAGGCTCGCGTCCACGAAACCCTGGACGTCGAGGACGGCCTCGCGAACGTGGTCACGGAGGTGGTGGTCGCGGATGGGGCGCGCCTGGAACACGCCTGGTCCGAGGAGGCGGGCCCCGGGGCCGCGGCGTTCACCCACCTGCGGACGTCGGTCGGACGGGACGCGTTCGTCTCACAGTCCGGGCTCCTGTCGCCCGCGGGCCGGGGGAAGGCCGAGGTCGTCACGACGCTGGCCGACCGGGGCTCCCGGGCCGAGGCGACGGCCCTGATCCTGGCCGGCGGCGAGTCTCACGCGGACTTGCGGGTCATCGAGGACCACGCGGCGAGCGACGCGACGAGCCGCGTCCTGGTGCGGGCCGTGGCCTCCGGCGGGGGCCGGGCCGTGTTCACGGGACTGTTGCGGGTGCGGGAGGGGGCGTCCGGGTCCGAGACATACGAGGAGGCCCGGGGTCTCCTGCGGTCGCCGGAGGCCTCGGCGGACCTGCTGCCGGAACTGGAGATCCTGACCCACGACGTGCGGGCGAGCCACGGGGCCGCGGTGGGCCCCCTCGACGAGGAGGCCCGCTACTACCTGATGTCGCGGGGCCTCGGGGCCGAGGAGGCCGAGGCGATGCTGGTGCGGGGTTTCGTGGGGCCGGTGTTGGATCGGCTGCCGTCCGAATTCGCGGCGCGGTTGCCGTGGGCGCCGGCCGCGGGGGAAAACGGATGACCCAGAGACCGTTCGACGTGGAAGCGATCCGGCGCGACTTCCCCATCCTGTCCCGGTCCGTCCGCGGGCGGGCCCTCGTCTATCTGGACAGCGCCGCGACCAGCCAGAAGCCTCGCCAGGTCCTCGACGCGGTCCGCCGCTACGACGAGGAGGCGAACGCCAACGCCCATCGCGGCGTCCACGCCCTCGCCGAGGAGGCCACGAGGCTCTACGAGGACGCCCGCGAGCGGGTCGCCCGCTTCGTCGGGGCCCGGGACGCCCGCGAGGTCGTGTTCGTGCGCAACGCGACCGAGGGCGTCAACCTGGTCGCGCACGCGTGGGGCGACGCGAACGTGCGCGAGGGTGACGAGGTCCTCGTCACGGTCATGGAGCACCATTCCAACCTGGTCCCGTGGCACCTCCTCGCGAGGCGGACCGGGGCGCGCATCCGGGCCGTCCCGGTGCGGGACGACGGCCGCCTGGACCTGGACGCCTTCCGCGCGATGCTGTCGCCCCGCGTGCGGCTCGTGGCCGTGACCCACGTGTCGAACGTGCTCGCGACGATCAACCCCGTCGCGGACCTGGCGCGGGCCGCGCACGAGGCCGGGGCGCGCATCCTGGTGGACGGGGCCCAGGCCGTGCCGCACCTGCCGGTGGACCTCGGGTCGGCCGGCGCGGATTTCTACGTGTTCTCGGGCCACAAGATGCTCGGGCCGATGGGGATCGGGGTCGTGGTCGTGGCCCGCGAGCGGCACGACGAGATGCTCCCCTTCCTGGGCGGGGGCGAGATGATCCGCGAGGTCGAGGTGGATTCGTCGTCGTACGCGGACCCGCCGTGGCGCTTCGAGGCGGGCACGCCCAACGTGGAAGGCGCGGTCGGGCTCGCCGCGGCCGTGGACTACCTGTCCGCCCTGGGGATGGAGGCGGTCGCCGCGCACACCCGGCGGCTCGGGGCCCGGGCGCGCGAGGTGCTGCGCGAGGTCCCGGGCGTGCGGCTGTTTGGGCCGGACCCGGGCGTGGACTCGTCGGGGAGCGTGGTCTCGTTCACGCTCGATGGCGTCCACCCGCACGATGTCGCCCAGGTCCTGGACCGCTTCGGCGTGGCGATCCGCGCGGGGCATCATTGCGCCCAGCCCCTGATGAGGCGCTTCGAGGTCCCCGCCACGGCCCGTGCCAGTTTCTACCTGTACAACACGGACGACGAGGTGGACTTCCTGGCGCGCTGCCTGGTCGAGGCCACGCGCGAGTTCGCGCCCGCGCGCGCCGGATGGGAGGGGCCCGCGGACGGTCCTCTCGCCCGGTTCGCCCCGCCGACCCACACCCCCCCTGCCCTCCCCGACCCGGTCCTCCGGGACTCCGCCGGCGACGGCGAGTCGGACCGCGAGGTCATCCTCGACCACTACCTGCATCCCTCAGGACAGGACCCGGTGGACGGGGCCCAGGTCGAGTGGTGGGGCCGCAACCCCCTGTGCGGGGACGAGGTCGTGGTCCGCACGCGCCTGGACGGCGAGCGCATCGCGGGCCTCCAGGTGCTCGGGCGCGGGTGCTCCGTGTCCGTGGCCTCGGGGTCCATCCTCGCAAGCGAACTGAAGGGCCGGACGGTGGTCGAGGCCGTTCGCCTGCTGCGGGGTCTCAAGGCCATGCTGCGCGGCGAACCCCTGCCCGGCGACCTGGACCTGGGGGACCTGACGGCCCTGCGCGGCCTGAAGGACCTGCCCGTGCGCGTCAAGTGCGCCCTGCTGCCGTGGACCACGTTCGAGGAGGGGATGGAACGCGCTGGCGTGATCGAGGATGCCCACGGGGCCGAGTCGCGGGAGGCGACCCATGGCCACGCGTGAAGCCGTCTGGTCGCGCCTGTCGCTCGTGATCGAGCCGGAACTCGGTCTCCCCCTCACCGACCTCGGCCTGATCTACGACGTGGACCTCGACGACGCGGGGCGCAACGCCACCATCCGCATGACCCTGACCTCGCCCATGTGTCCGCTCGCGCCCGAGATCCTCCGGATGGTCGAGGAGGCGGTCCGGGGGGTGGACGGCCTGGACCAGGTCCACGTGGAGGTCGTCTTCGACCCGCCCTGGGACCCCCGCACCATGGCCACCGACGAGGCCCTGGAGGTGCTCGGGTTGTTGTGATGCGGCGCGGGCCCGGCGGTGCCCCTTTGGATTCCGGTTCTGCTTCCAAGAAGTCCGGGATCCGGGATCCGGGGTCCGGGGGTCGCGGTGGACGTGGCTCAGCCGCAACGCCCCGTCCCGCGCGTCCAACGGGGTCCGGACACTGACACTGTCACTGACACTGATACTGTCATCTGAACCTGTCCCCGGAATGCGGGGTCCGGGGTCCGGGATCCGGGGTCGCGTTGTACGCGACCTCTCCGTCATGGCTCCGCCCATCGCGACCAACGTGACACTGACACTGTCACTGTCTTCGGAACCTGCCCTCTGAACCTGCATGGAGGAGCCTCCCTTCACGAATCACCGTCGCAGGAAGGGATGCCTTGAGATGACGTCGGCCGTCAAACCGACTCCTCGTCCACACCAGGACATCCGCGGCGATCCCGGTGCCCCACATCGCCTCGTAGGCGCGGCGACTTCCGCGACGCTCCGGCGGGGCGGCGTCGTGCACGATCCCCCGAGTCGAAGGGTCCATTCCAGCTCCACGAGGGATCCCGATGAATTCGTGATGCGATAGCCCTGACCGCGCGGCCCCCCACCCTGTTCAGATCCGGATCCGCTTCCACGACCCGCCGCGGAACTTCCAGGTCATCACCGAGGCGAGGGCCACGATGTACAGGAGGGCCGAGGACCACAGCCCGACCAGTTTGAAGTCCAGAGCCACGCCGAGCACGTACGACAGCGGGACCAGGCACAGGGTGTGGAGGAGGATCTCGACCTTCATCACGAAGCGCGTGGCCCCGGCGCCGAAGAGGGCCTGGGCCAGGACCAGGCCGAAGCCCAGCAGGACCTCGCCGCTCGCGATCACGCGCAGCGGGGCGCGGCCGGCCTCGATCACCTCGGGGTCGTGCGAGAAGAGGCCCATGAACGCGTCCGGGGCGAGGATCGCGAACAGCCCCAGGGCCCCCGCGAACCACGCCGCGATCCGCACCGAGGTCCAGCCGTAGGACTCGGCCTCGTCCGGACGGTCGCGGCCGAGGTTCTGGCTGACGAGGGTCGCGGTGGCCACGCCGAGGCCCATGCACGTCAGAAACGACAGGGACAGGATGTCAATGATAACCTTGGTCGCGGCCTCGTAGACCGGGGGCCGGGACTCGAGCAGGTCGAAAAACGCCTCTCGGGACACGGAGAAGGGCAGGACGGCGTGCAGCCACCCGCCGATGGACGACGCATCGCCCCGGCGAAAGTCCTGCGCCGCGGCCGCATCCAGGATCCCCACCCACTTGAAGAACAGGAGGAACCCCGTCATGACGAACACGGTCGCCACGCCGGAGGGGATGGACAGGCGCAGGACGGACGCCGCCACGCGCGGGTCGAGGTTCGACCACCGGAAGATGCGGAAGCCCTTGCGGAAGCGGGGGCGGAGCGCGAGGCCGACCATCAGGAAGAGGCCCAGATAACTGGCCAGGCACGCGGCGACCCCCGCCCCCAGCACGTGGAGGCGCGGGAATGGCCCCACCCCGAACACCAGGACGATTCCGAGGATTGCGTTCAGGAGGTTCATTACAATTGCGACGAACAGATAGTAATACGTCTTGCCGAGGCCATCGAAGAAGGCCTTGAAGGCCAGGGTCCCGACCATGGCGAGGATCCCGGCGAACCGCGCGCGGGCGTACGGGACGCCCTGCGCGAGGACCTGCTCGTTGGAGGTGACGAGCCGGAAGATCGGGCCGGCGAGGGCCACGGACAGGACCGTGAAGGCCCCTCCCACGACGAGGCCGAGCATGGCCGAATTGAACACGACGCGCCCGGCGCCGTGGGGGTCCTTCTCGCCGGTTCGCCGCGCGGTCATGGCCTGGGTCCCGACCGCGATGCAGGAGGCGAATCCCCCGATGAGCCAGTGCAGGATCACCGTGTAGCCGAGCCCGGCCTGGCCGGCGATGGAGTACTCTCGTGGCAGCAACCCGACGATGATCGTATCGAAGAGGTTGATGAACGCCTGGACCAGCATGGCCCCCATCACGGGCAGGGCGAGTTTCAGCACGGTCCCCGTACGCCTCGGGTCGGGGAACAGCCATCGCAGCAGGCGGCGTGCCATGCGGCGGAAGGTATCCGCGTCCCGGCACGGCGTCAACCATCCTGGCTCCCATCAAGTACGACACCGGCTTCGCGGACCCTGACGGATGAAACCGACCCTTTGGCCGCGG
>DYKK01000049.1:5042-14984 GCA_020722625.1 Anaeromyxobacter dehalogenans | reverse complement strand
GGGAGAGGACGTGCCGGTGGCACGTCCGATAGACGGGGGGGGGCAAGTCGCGGCTGGCACGAAACCAAGACATGTCAAGGTGTTCCGTCGTGCTGCCGAGATCGGGGTGGCGGATCGTGGGTGGGTCGGTTCAACGCGCCAGCCGGACCTCGAACTCGTCCTCCGAGCGTTCCCCCACGCTCAACCACAACTGCCCCATGAACACCACGACCCGCATGTAGTCGAACCTCGGGGGGAGGCGCCGCACCCGGAGCACGACCTCCACGTGGTGTAGGAAGCCGCCCGGCGGGACCGTGGCCTTCCGCGGCGGGGACACGACGTCCTCCGCCGCGAACGTCTCGGGCAGCGGCATCTTCAGGACGTGCCTCGCGATGAGGGACGCCGACTCCGGGTCGAGGTTCGCGCGGACCAGGCCCTCGACCAGACGGTCCACGAGGCCCGGCGGTGCGGGCCGGCCCTTCAGAGGGTCGCGCGGGTCGTACGGGCCGATCTCCCCGAGGAGCAGGTCGCGGGCGCGTTGCACCTCCTGGCCGATCACGCTCTGGACCTGGAGGGTGCGCGAGCCGACCTCCCCCCCCACCCGCTCGCACTCGAGACGATAGACCGACTCGAACAGGGCCACGAGGCTCGGGTCGAGTTCGCGTCCGGCCATGCCCTTCATCAGGTCGATCGCCTCGGCCGGCGAGTAACAGGGCCGTTCGCGGCGGTAGGGGCGCTCGGAGGTCAGGGCGTCGAAGACGTCCGCGACCGCGATCAGGCGGGCCTCGAGCGGGAGGTCAATCCCGCGGACGACCCCGTCCGGGTAGCCGGAACCATCGAAGTGCTTGTGGTGCCAGCGGATCGCCTCGGGGAGCACGTATTCCCCGGGCACGGGCAGGTGGTCCGCCCCGAGCGCCGGGTGCCTGCGCATCTGTGCGGTCTCGGCGTCGTCCAGTTCCGAGGTCTTGCGCAGGATCGCGGGGTCGAGGAAGGTCTTGCCATAGTCGTGCAGCAGGGCCGTGACCTCGAGGCGGCGAAGCCGCTCCTGCGAGAAGCCCGGGACGTGGCCCGCGATCATCACGGCCCAGTGGGCCACGCGCACGCTGTGGTGGTGCGTGTAGGGGTCGTGGTCCTCGTACCGGCGGCGCGCCTCCTCGGCCGCGCGCCGGACGGCTTCGAATCGGGACATGAGGGCAGTGTATCACGTGGGGCGGGCGCTTTGTTCCACCCACACCGCGAGGAGGTTCAGGACGCACTCCACCGCGGCGGTCATCCATTCGAGGGACACCCACTCCTGCACCGAATGGAAGTTCTGCCCGCCCGCGAACAGGTTGGGCGTGGGCAGGCCCAGGAAGGACAGGCGCGCCCCGTCCGTGCCGCCCCGGATCGCCTTGCGTTGGGGGGTCAGGCCTGTGCGCCGCACCGCCTCGAGGGCGCAGTCGAGCACGCGGGGGTCCTCCTCGAGTTTTTCGCGCATGTTGCGGTAAGACTCCTGGACTTCGACATCTGCGGCCACGCCCGGAAACTCGGCCTCGACCGCGCGGACCGCCTCGCGAAGGCTGTCCTCGCGCTCGCGCAACTCCTCGACCGTGAAGGCCCGCACCAGGAACCTCACCGTGACCTTCGACACGTCCCCCTCGACCCGGTAGGGGTGCAGGTACGGTTGGCGGCCCTCGGTCGTCTCGGGCAGGAAGTCGCGCGGGAGGCTCTCGACGAGACGGGCCGCGGCCCGGACCGCGTTCACCATCTTCCCCTTCGCGTACCCGGGGTGCACGTCGCGCCCGGTCAGGGTCACGGTCGCGGCGTCCGCGCAGAACGTCTCGTCCTCGACCTCGCCGAGGTCCGCCCCGTCCAGCGTGTAGGCCACCTGCGCCCCGAACGACTTCACGTCGAAATGTTCGGTGCCCCGGCCGACCTCCTCGTCCGTCGTGAAGCCGACCCGGATCGCGCCGTGGGGGAAGTCCGGGTGCCGCCGCAGCCAGTCCACCACGGTCAGGACCTCGGCGACGCCCGCCTTGTCGTCCGCCCCGAGGAGCGTCGTCCCGTCCGAGGTGATCACCGTGTGACCGACGCACCGGGCCAGGTTGGGGTTGTCCGCGACGCGAATGACCCGGGCGGGGTCCCCCGGCAACACGATGTCCGACCCGCCGTATCGCTCGATGACCTGCGGCTTCACGCCGGCCCCGGGCGTCCCGAAGTAGGTGTCCACGTGGGCGAGGAGCCCAATCGTTGGGACCCGGTCGCGGGCCGGGTGGTCCGCGGGCAGGGTGGCGGGGACCGTGGCGAACACGTATCCCCACTCGGTCATCTCGACGTCCGTGCACCCGAGGTCCCGGAGTTCCCGGGCGAGGAGGCGCGCCAGGTCCAGTTGCCCCGCCGTGGACGGGGACGCCGTCGAGTTCTCGTCCGACCGCGTGTCCACGGCCACGTACCGCAGGAACCGGTCCAGCAGCGCCTTCCGATCCGTGGCTTCCATCCGGGTCGTCGTCATCGCCTCCTCCCGTCCAGACACCGCCGACGCGCGGAAGATAGCGCGGTCGAACCGGGACTTCAAACCCGAAATGCGCGACCTGCGGGGCAAGGATAAAGGATGAAGGATGAGGGAGGAGGGGGGAGCGCTTCTAGTCGGAAGAGAACTGCGATACCTTCGGCGCGGGGAGCGTGGGGAAAGGGCGTCATGAGCCGGCGTTTCCCGGTCACTCGAACCCGGGTCCGGTCCGCGGATGGGACTCTCATCGCCTCGTACCGCGCGGGCCGGGGACCGCGTCGCATCGTCATGGCTCCGGGGCTCGGAACGCCCTTCCTGACGTGGCACTACCTGATCGAGGACCTGGGCGAGCGGTTCACCCTGGTGACGTGGGATCCGCGGGGGACCTACGGGTCCGAGGTCCCCGCGGACCGGTCGCGGCTCGGTGTCGAGGACCACGTGTCGGACATGGTCGCGGTGTGCCGCGACGCCGGGTTCGACCGGTTCGTCCTGGGCGGCTGGAGCATGGGCGTCGAGGTCGCGCTCGAATACGCCCATCGCTTCCCGGCGCAGGTCGAGGCCCTCGTCCTGATCGCCGGGACGTACGAACACATCCTCGACACCGCCCTGGGGCTGCCCGGCGGGGGGGCGGTGGCGCGCGGGCTCCTGCGCCTGGCTCGGCTCCTCGTCCCGTGGGTCGGCCCTGTGGTCTTCCTGGCCCTGGGGTCGAACGCGACCCTGCGCCTGCTGGGCCGCGCCGGGATGCTGATGAACAACGCCGAGTTCTTCGCGGGGATGGTCCGCGAGTTCCGGCACCTGGACTTCCGGACCTACCTGCGGATGATCGAGCGCCTGGACGAGCACAGCGCCGCACCCTACCTGGGGGAGATCGGCGTCCCGGCGCTGATCGTGGCCGGGAGCGAGGATCGGGTGACCCCCTGGACCACGATGGAGGCCCTGCACAGGGCGATCCCCGGGTCGGAGTTCTTCCTCGTGCCCAATGGGACGCACTACGTCCTGGTCGAGTACCCCGAGGTGGTCAACCTGAGGATCCGCGCGTTCCTGGATGGAATCGAGACGCGGGGATCGGGTCGCGCCTGACTCGAGGTCAGTCCTTGTCGCATCCGACCTGGTCCGCCACGATCCCCTGCTCGCCCTTGGAACCCGGGCCCTCCCCGCCCGCGCCCGCCGAGCCCGTCGCGAACGCGGGACTCTCGAGGACCGGCACGACCGGCCCGCCGCACAGGACCCCGATGCTGGACCCCCCGGGCCCGCCGCCGCCGTGACCGCCTCGACCGCCCTTGCCCCCGTCGCCCCCCTTTCCGCCCGCGCCGGAACCCTCGTCGTATTCTTCGCCGCCTTTGCCGCCCTTTCCCCCGGATCCGCCGCCGCCGCCGGCCCCTCCGGACCCTCCCGGCCCGCCGTTCGCGGCCTCGAACGCGCACTCGATGAAGCGGGCCGCACTGCTCCACAAGGCGACCGCGACCGACGACCCCCCGGGGCCTCCGCCGAGGCCGGGGGCCCCTCCGCAACCTCCCCCGCCTCCGCCCCCGCCGGCTCCGCCGTAGTCGGGGCAGAGTCCCCCGTGTCCGCCTCCGCCGCCGCCGCCTCCGCCGCCCTGACCGTGACCGCCCTCGGCCCCGTCGCCTCCCCGTCCGGCCGCGAGGCCCGTCTCGTCCACCGACAGGAACGCCTGCCCACCGACCCCGTCGGCGCCGTCCGCCCCGTTCGCGCCGTTCGCTCCAGGCCCGCCTGGTTTTTCCTCCGCGCCTCCCGGGCCTCCGGGCGTCGTGCAGCAACCGTCCTGTCCCGACTTGCCGCTCTGGTTGTCGAAGCCCGGCGCTCCCCCGCTCCCCCCGGTGCGACCGCACGCGCTGCCCCCGCCGCCGCCCACGGACGGCTGACCGCAACCGAAACAGCCGCCCTCGCACCCGTTGCCGCCGCTTCCGCCGTTCGCCCCGGCCGCGCCCGCCTGGCCGTTCCCGCCCGGCAACCCCGGACCGCCGACGCCCGGCCGAAACCAGCATCGCTCGAACACGAGGCCGTCGCTGCAGTTCGAGACCCACGCCCCGATCGAGTGCTCCCCGGCCTGGCTCCCGGACTTCGCCACGAACACCATCTGGGATACGCGGGTCGGCGCCGAGATCGCGTCGGCCCGCAGGGCGACCGCCCCCCCGAGGACCCTCGCGACCGAGTCCGGATACCGCCGCCAGCCCTCACCCGCGCGATACCCGCCGTGGAGACCCACCCCGTTCACAAGGGCCACGGACTCCGCGTAGTCGCCCTCGGACACGAGCACGTCGCGCTTGCCCTCCCCGACCGCAGCGGCCAGACCCGCGGTGATCGTCTTCTTCGGATGTTGCATGGTGCCGGGGTTCGCGTCGTCGCCGGTCGTGGCGGACACGAACACCGACTGCGAGATCGTCCCGTCCACGCCGTCGCAGTCCGTGTCAAGGGCCTGCGCGTCCGGCAGGTCCTCGGATTGCGCGCCCTGCATGGGGTCACACTCGTGCAGGGTCCCGCCCTGGCAGACCTCCACCGTGTGATGGCACACGCCCAGGCCGCACGTCAGGGTCCCGAAACCCTCATCCGTCTGGCCGTCGCAGTCATCATCGTCCTTGTTGCAGACCTCCTCCGCGGGGACGGCGGCGTCGCACGCGAGCCATTGCTCGCCGTCGCACCGCTCGACCCCGGGACAGGTTCCGTGGACATTGACCTGGGAGCACGCGATGGTCACGCCATCGAGCGCCGGACCGCACGGGCAGCGGTCCGCGGGCACGCATTGCCTCGTCATCTCGCCCGAGACCGCGGGCACGTCCTCGCACAGGAAACCCGCGGGGCACTGCATGTCCGCCCCGCACCCCTCGGCGCACACCGCGGTCGAGTATCCGAGGTCCACACACCGGCCCATCTCCCCGCAGTCCTCATCGTCCTCGCACGGGTCGCAGGGCATCGGAGGAGGCGGAGGGACATCGGGTTCGCCCGTCGAGAGGTCCTCCGCGGCGAGGTCGAACCCCGAGGGGTCCTCGACGTCCGGGACCGCGTCCGGAGCCGGGTCCGGACCCGGGTCGGGCACGGGAGGCAGGTCGCGTCCGTCCTCCGGCGGCAGGTCCGGCGGGGACACGACGTCGAGGCGGTCCTCCGGACCAGGACCGCGGTCCACCCCGTCGTCGGCGGGCACGTCCGGCTGTTCTCCGGTGTCCCTCGAGTCGTGCGACGCCGCCCTGTCCGCCCCGGTTACGTCCACGGCATTCAGGCCGGGTGTCGACGAGCCGGGGCATGCGGTCAAGCCCAGGGTCACGATGATCGGAAACGCCGTGGTCTTGCGCATCATCCGCCTCCAGATCTGGATCCGTCCGCCGGCCTCCAGCACCGCCGACGTTCGCCGATCATGTTCCTTGTTTCCCCGGACGGGGTCAAGCACCGCGTCTGCCTCCGATCAGCCATCCCGATCTCGGCAGCACGACGGAACACGTTGATTGGTCGCGGTCTCGTGCTGGCCGCGAATTGGAATTCACGGCCCCAGGGGAACCACGATGCGGGCAAGTCGCGATCTTGAAAGGGGGCAAGGGGTCTGCGAGATGGTTGGACGTGGGGAGGAGGGACGAAGGCCGCCACAACGCCCCATCCCCCGTGTCCAACGCGGCCCTGACACTGGCACTGACCCCGTGCCTGAACCTGTCCCCCGACAGAGGCCGCTGAAAAGCCCGAGGAACCCTCCTTGGGGACGCGACCGCTCGGTGGCGGCTCCAAAGGAACTGCAAGGCCGCCGTCGGTTCAAGAACGCGCCCTGGAGGCGCGAGTTTCACTCGCGCCGGCTGCGCGGCCTCCGAGCCGCGCCTTTCATGGCGCCGGACGCAACGTGGAAGTCCGAACCCAGGTCCCACACGACCGGTCTGATGCGATACCCGCTTTTTTCGGCCACCTCCCGACATTGTCCCTGACACCGACACCATCGCCGCCCCCGTCACCGCCACTGCCCCCCCGCCGTTCGACGCCTCCGGCTTCGCGGCGGGATTCGGGGGCGGATGCCGGGACTCTCACCTCGCTTGACATTCTCCGAGATTCTCGAAATATCGGGGGAGTCCGGCGCTCGCTGGGGGACTGTCCGTGAGCCGTCTCTTCCTCTTCCTGGCCGCCCTCGCCGCCGTGATCGGGATGGGGGCGGCCCTGCGCGCGGTCCGCTCCGGGGCGACCCGGGGAACGGAGCCGCGGATCGGAGCGCGGGGACCCGACGTGGTGGCGACCACCAGTTTCATCGCGGACCTCGCCCGCAACGTCGGCGGGGAACGCGTGCGGGTGACCGCGTTGATGGGTCCGGGGGTGGATCCGCACCTGTTCAAGGCGAGCGAGGGAGACGTGACCCGCTTGGGCGAGGCCGACCTGACCCTGTACGGGGGGCTGCACCTCGAGGGCCGGATGTCCGAGGTCCTGGAACGCCTGTCGGAGCGCGGCGTCCCTTGCGTGGCGGTCACGAGCGGTGTCCCGCCGGGGCGCCTGATCCGGTCGGGGCCTGGGGGGACGCCCGACCCGCACGTCTGGCATGACGTGTCCCTGTGGATGGAGGCGGCGCGCACCGTGCGCGACGCCCTGTCGCGCGTGGACCCCGCGGGGGCGGACGGGTACGCGACCCGCTGCGAGGCGTACCTCGCGGAACTCGCGCGCCTGGACGCGGAGGCCCGCGACCGCCTGCGCGCGGTCCCGAGGGAGCGGCGGGTCCTGGTGACGGCCCACGATGCCTTCGCGTATTTCGGTCGGGCCTACGACGTCGAGGTCCGCGGGATCCAGGGCATCAGCACCGTGGCCGAGGCCGGGGTCCGCGACATCCGGGAGGTCGCGGACCTGATCGCGCGGCGGCGCATCCCCGCGATCTTCGTGGAGTCGTCGGTGTCCCCCCGGGTCATCGAGTCCCTCCAGGCCGCGGTGCAGGCGCGGGGATTCGAGGTCGCGATCGGGGAGGCGCTGTTGTCCGACGCCCTGGGCGACCCCGGCACGCAGGAAGGCACCTATGTCGGGATGATCCGGCACAACGTCGCCGCCATCCTCCGGGGGTTGCGGCCGGGAGGAGAAGACCCGTGAGCAGCACGGCCATCGAGGTCTCCGACCTGACGGTTGCGTATCGCGAGCGCGCGGTCCTGTGGGACGTGGACCTCGCGGTCCCGGAAGGCGTGCTCCTGGCCGTGGTCGGGCCGAACGGCGCGGGCAAGACCACGCTGATCCAGGCGATCCTGGGGCTGGTCCCCCCGGTCGCGGGCCGGGTCCGGGTCCTGGGGCGGCCCGTGTCCGAGTCCCGGCCGTCCATCGCCTATGTCCCCCAGAAGAACAGCGTGGACTGGGACTTCCCCGCGACGGTCCTGGACGTGGTGACCATGGGGCGATACGGACGGCTGCGGTGGTTCCGCCTGCCGGGCCGGGCCGACCGGGAGGCCGCGATGGAGGCCCTGCGTCAGGTGGGAATGGAGGCGTTCGCCTCGCGCCACATCCACGCCCTGTCCGGCGGGCAGCAGCAGCGGGTGTTCCTCGCCAGGGCCCTGGTCCAGGACGCGGCCGTGTACCTGATGGACGAGCCGTTCCAGGGCGTGGACGCCACGACCGAGCGCGTGATCGTGGACCGCCTGCGCGACCTGCGGGCACGTGGACGGACCGTGCTCGTGGTCCATCACGACCTCCAGACGGTCCGTGAGTACTTCGACTGGGTCCTGTTGCTGAACGTCCGGCGCATCGCGTGCGGCCCCGTGAACGAGGTGTTCACCGAGGCGAACCTCCGCCTGTGCTACGGGGGGCGGACCACCGTGCGTCCCGAGGACCCGGGAACCCCGGCGGGCGAGGAGGCGGAATAGAAGGTGACGGAGCTGTTCGCACAGATCGCCGGGGACTACACGACGAGGACCGTGGCCCTGGGGTCGCTGATGCTGGGGGGCGTCGCGGGCACGGTCGGTTCCTTCGCCTTCCTCCGGCGGGAAAGCCTCGTGTCGGACGCGGTCTCGCACGCGGCCCTGCCTGGGATCGTGCTCGCGTTCCTGCTGGGCGAGTCCCGGGCCCCCTGGCCGATCCTCGCGGGGGCCGCCGTGGCCGGCTGGATCGGGACCCTCCTGGTCGTTGCGGTGGTCCGCTCCACCCGCGTCAAGAAGGACGCGGCCCTGGCCATGATGCTGTCCGTGTTCTTCGGGGTCGGGCTCGTGCTCCTGACGTTCGCGCGCCGCCACGCCGGGGCGGGCCAGGCCGGACTGGACCGCTTCCTGTTCGGGCAGGCCGCGGCCGTCCTGGAGCAGGACCTGTGGGCCATGGCCGCGGTCGGGACCGCCGTGGTCGCGGGCGTGCTCCTGCCGTGGAAGGACTGGAAGGCCCTCAGTTTCGACCCCGTGTTCGCCGCCGCGACGGGCCGCCCCGTGCGGTCCCTCGAGGTGTTGATGACCGGGCTCCTGGTCGTGACCATCGTGCTGGGCCTCCAGGCGGTCGGCGTCGTGCTGATGAGCGCGCTGATCGTGGCGCCCGCGGCCGCGGCCCGCCAGTGGACGGACCGCCTGGGCCGCATGGTGGCGCTGTCCGCGGTCTTCGGAGGCGCGAGCGGCACGGCGGGGGCACTGATCAGCAGCCGATCCACGCACCTCCCGACGGGGCCCGCGATCGTCCTGACCGCGACGGCGGTCGCGCTCGTCAGCGTCCTGTTTGCGCCGGCCCGGGGGCTCGCGTGGTCCGCGGCCCGGCGATGGCGGGCGCGCAGGCGACTGATGGAGGACCGGGTCCTCGTGGCCCTGGCCGGCCTGGCGCGCGGACATGACGACCCGGCGCACGCGCACCACCAGGCCATGCTCGAGGTCACGGGTCTGCCCGGGGCCCATCGCTCCCTGCACGCGCTGGAGCGCCGGGGGTTCGTGCGCGAAGGCCCGCACGGCCACTGGTCCCTGACACCCGCAGGAGCGACGGAGGCCTCTCGACTCGTCGGAGAACCCCACGAGGACGCCGTATGAGCCCGGACCAGTGGGAGATCCTGGCCATCGCCTGCGTGACCGCCGCGGCCTGCGCCCTCCCCGGCGCCTTCCTGGTGCTGCGCGGCATGGCCATGACGAGCGACGCGGTGAGCCACGCGATCCTGCCGGGGATCGTGGTCGCGTACCTGGTCGTGCAGGACCTCGCGTCACCGGTCCTGGTGCTCGGGGCCGCGGCGACCGGCGTCCTGACCGTGGCCCTGATCGAGGCCCTGCGCCGCACCGGCCTCGTCCGCGAGGACTCGGCCGTGGCGCTCGTGTTTCCGGCCCTGTTCTCCATCGGCGTGATCCTGATCGCCCGCGAGGCGGGCCGCGTGCACCTGGACACGGACTCGGTCCTCCTCGGGGAACTCGCCTTCGCCCCGTTCGAGCGGTTCGCGCCGGGCGGCGTGGACCTGGGACCCCGGGCCCTCGCGATGATGTCCGGCATCTTCCTGCTGGACCTCGGGCTCGTACTTTTGTTTTACAAGGAACTTCAGATCACGACGTTCGACCCGGGGCTCGCCG
>DYKK01000049.1:0-5023 GCA_020722625.1 Anaeromyxobacter dehalogenans | reverse complement strand
CCGGCCCGCGGCGATCCAGTACGGCCTCACCGCGATGGTGTCCGTCACCGCGGTCGGGGCCTTTGATGCCGCCGGGTCGGTCCTGGTCGTGGCCCTGATGGTGGCCCCCCCGGCCGCGGCGTTGTTGTGGGTGAACCGGCTGCCGGCGCTCCTCGCGCTGTCCGTGGGGTTCGCGGTCCTGGCGGCCTGGTCCGGGACCCTGGCGGCCCGCGCGCTCGACGCCTCGATCGCCGGGAGCATGGCCGTGGCCGCGGGCGCGGTCTTCGCGGTCGGGCACCTCCTCTCGCCGGACCGGGGGGTCGTGGCGGCCCAGGCGCGCCGGCGCGCGTTGCGCCGCGACCTCGCGCTCCAGACCCTGTGCGTGCACCTCCTGCAGCACCAGGGTCTCCCCGAGGCCGCGACCGAGTGCCGCCTCGACCACCTGGGCGAGCACCTCCGATTCCCGCCCGCCCAGGCCCGCGAAGTCGTCGCCCTGGGCGCCCGCCGCGGCCTCCTCGCCGTGCGCGGCGACCACCTGGAACTGACCCCCGCCGGCATCGCCCTGGCCCGCGAGCGGTCGGGGACGTGATTTCGGAGGCGGTCAGCGCCGCGCGTGGAACCCCAGGTCCGCGGGGTTGCGGTCGCCGGAGACGTGCCGCAGGACGCCGCCCTCGGCCTCGAACGCGGCGCGCTCGGCCGTGACCATCTCGACGAGGCGGGCGAGGTCCGGGTCCGCGGCGGTCAGGACGCGCTTGACGTGGCCGTGCGACCAGTAGTCGAGGACCAGGCGGCTGTCGCCGCACACCGTCTTGAAGCCCAGGCGCCGGGCCGCTCGGATGGCGAGCAGACACGCGAGCAGTTCGCCGTAGTTGTTCGTTCGACCCGAGGACAACAGCACGGTTCCGTGGGGGGTGATGCGTTCGCCCGGCGCCACGAGGTGCGCGAGGGGCTTGCGGTCCCGGGTCGTCACGTTCACCTCGGTCCCGTTCCCGCGCCCGGTCCCGGAATCGAAGTAGATCGCGTCGCGCGGGAGCGGGCCATCCAGGCGGGGCGTCCGGGGGGTCGAGTCGTCGTGCCCGGCGGCCGCCGCGCGACGGCGTTTTCGGTGGGGACCGAGGGCCCCGAGCACTGGAGGTCTGTGCCCACCCTCCGCGGATTCCGCCGCCCGCTGCATCCACGGGGACGTGACGCCGTCGTCCCACGGCCCGTACCGGGCCCCGGCCCGGAGCCAGGCCTCGGCCTCCGCGCGCGTGGCGAAGCCCTTGTACCGGGCGTTCCGGCCGCTGACCAGGGCCTCGCACTCGGGCCACGAGGTCGTGACGCCCTCGCGGTCCCCGACGCGCCAGGCGTAGAACCTCTTTCGATGACGGGCCATCCACACACCCGCGAAGACCGACCCCACCCGGTCGGACGGAAATTACCATCGTCGGTCGGAGTAGGGATACACTGATCCCATCGCTCAGTCGGCACGTTCCGGGTCGTTCCCGGGCCGAGGAGGTGCGTCGTGTCCGCATCGCTGTCGCGCGGTCAGGTCGTGGTGCGCGTGATCGGGATCCTGTTCATCGGTGGAGGCGTGGTCGGGGTCGCGGCCGCGCACGGCTGGATCGGACCCAAGGTCGGGAGGGCCGCGGGGCGGGTCCACGGGGGCCTCGTCAAGACGCGGGCCCTCCTCGTCGAGTGGAAGGGCCGGATCGCGGAGATGGAGCCGGTGATCGCGACGGCCGCGGACGTCGCGGCCCAGGCACGGGACCTCGCCTCGGAGGCGGCGGAGGTCCTGGGGGCCGTCGAGGGCTCTCACCGGTCCCTCGCGCACGCGATGGGGGTCGCCTCGCAGGACCTCGCGCGTCTGCCCGCGGCCGCCCTGTTCCGTGAGGCCTCGGCGAGCCTGACGGACAGCGCGGATCGCGTGTCGCGCCTCGCGTCCGGGGTCCGAGTTCAGCAGGAGCGGGTCGCGGCCCTCGCGGACCGGATCCCGGAACTGCGCAAGGCCCTGGTCCGGGCCCACACGGCCGCGGACACCCTGGCGAACCGGGTGACCAAGGCGTTCCTGTTGATGGCCCGGGCGCATCCCTATCGCGTCTTCCTGGTCGTGGCGGACGCCGCCTCGCTCGTGCTGATCCTGCTCGGGGTGGGGCTCTTCGCGCTCGCCGGCGCGGCCCCCAGGCGCCTTGCGCCCGCCTGATCAGCGGACCTCCCGGTGGGGAGCATCGGATGTCCACGGGAATCGTCTATTCCGAGAAGTTTCTGGAGCACCGCCCCCCGGACTTCCATCCGGAGCGCCCGGAGCGGCTGACCGCCATCGTGGACCACCTGCGTGCGGTGGGGCTGTGGGACCGCCTGGAGCCCCTGCGGTTCGGGCCTGCGACGATGGAGCAGGTGTGCGCGGTCCACGACGCGCGGCACGTCGAGGCGGTCCGGCGCGCGTGCGAGGCGGGGGCGGGCTACCTGGACCCGGACACCTACGTGGTCCCGGACTCCTACGAGGCGGCCCTGCTCGCCGCGGGCGGGGTGATCGCCGCCGTGGAAGCGGTTCTCGATGGCACGGTGGACAACGCCTTCTGCCTCGTCCGGCCGCCCGGACATCACGCGGAACGGAACCGGGCGATGGGGTTCTGCGTGTTCAACAACGTGGCGATCGCGGCCCGGAATGCGCAGCGCGCGCACGGCGTCGAGCGCATCCTGATCGTGGACTTCGACGTCCACCACGGCAACGGGACCCAGCAGGCATTCTGGGAGGACGACCGCGTGTTCTACGTCAGCCTGCACCAGTACCCCTATTATCCGGGCACGGGCCGCCGGGACGAGGTGGGGGCCGGGGCGGGCGCGGGATTCACCCGGAACTTCCCCTTCCCGCCGGGTGCGCCCGAGGAGGCCTGGCTCGACGTGTTCGAACGCGACCTCCCGGCCATCGCCGAGGGCTTCCGGCCGGACCTCCTGCTGGTGTCCGCGGGCTTCGATGCGCACCGGGACGACCCTTTGGCCCAGCAGAATCTGACCACCGCAGGATACGCGAGCATCGGGCGTGCCCTGGCGTCCATGGCGGCCCGCCACTGCGAGGGCCGCCTGGTCGCGACGCTCGAAGGCGGCTACCACCCCCGCGCCCTGGCCGAGGGGGTCGAGGCCGTGATCCGAGCCATGCGCGTCGGGACCGACCTCGATCCGCCACCACGATCTCGCCAACACGACGGGATACCTTGATTTGCCGCGGTCTCGTGCCAGCCGCGACTGGGGCCCCGGCTTCCCGCGCAGGGAGCGAAGCGACCGAGCGGGAGAGGACGTGCCGGTGGCACGTCCGATAGCCGGGGGAAGTCGCGGCCCCAGGGTGGTGAAATGAAACGAAGCGAATTTCTTGTTTATTCGAAGAATTGCGAAAATTGATGGCGGATTTGGGACCGACGATTCCGCTTGACGAACCATCGAATATCAAAGAAGATTCGGATTGGGTGTCTCAGCGTTCTTCGGCTGCCGGAAGGAGGAATCGCGGGATGAAGGCCGGGTGGGTTCGCCGGGGAAAGACCTGGATGGGCGCGATCGGGCTTCTCGCGGCCCTCGCGTGCGGCGGAGGCGAGGACGACGGCGCCGTTCCCCTGGACGAGGAACTCGAGATCGGCGAGATTGACGACCTCAAGCAGGACGGCGGGTGGGGCGCGGCCCTGACGTGCAAGCCCCTCCCCGACCTGCCCGTGCTCGAGGACCCCGAGGTCGTGGTGTCCCTGGACGGGCTCACCCTGCGCCTGCACGACCGGGTCACCGGGTTCGAGCGGGTCTTTCCGATCGGCCCGGGCGCGATCAAGGACGGGTCGAGCCTGACCCCCGTGTCCGACAAGGCCATGGGCGGCCTGTTCTGGCTCCGGCTCGACAAGGGCCTGGGCCGGGAAATCCCCGACCCGAAGAAGCCGCAACCCTGGGCCTACGCCTACGAGTGCCGCTACTGGTGGAAGGACCCGGACACGGGCAAGAAGGTGCCGGTGTTCGCGGGCCTGCCGTTCCTGCGCCTCGAGGGCGCTCCGTCCCTGGGCTACGCGATTCACGGCCCGATTGACTCGTACACCCTGCCGACCGGGGGGAGGCTCAAGCGAGGGTACGTGTCGCACGGGTGCATCCGGATGGAGGCCGCGGACGTGCAGGAACTGACCGCGCGCCTGCGGGGACGCAAGGTCCCGGTGCGCATCCAGCGGGCCGTGGAGCGCCGGGCCGACGGGAGCGCCGTGGACGTGGAACCGCGCTTCCTGATGTCCGAGTGCTCGACGGACGAGGACTGCCCCTTCGCGCAGGGGACGTGCCGTTTCAATCCGTACGCCCTGCGGGGGACCTGCACCGCGCCTTGCACCAGGTATTGCCCGCTGGACCGATACGGCTACCCCACGTCCTTTTGCGTGACGGACCCGGAGGACGACCAGAAGGGGCTCTGCGTGGTCAAGGCCGAGTCCCTGAACGACCGCTGCCGCCGCTATCCGGGCTTCGCCATGGCCGCGAAGGTGGCGAGGTTCAACGACCCGGCCACGAAGGCGGACGTGTGCCTCCCCGGTTCGCGCGGCTGGATCGGGTCCGCCTGCTTCAGCGACCTGGATTGCGCGGGCCTGATCGGAGGGCGATGCGAACTGGACGAGAGCGGCGAGAACCGCCCGGGCTTCTGCACGGTCGCGTGCGCGCAGTACTGCCCGGACCGCCAGGGCGAGGCCGGGACCTTCTGCGTGTCGGAGGACGGAGGCGGGGGATCCTGTCGCGCCCGGTGCCTGCGCCAGGACGACTGCCCCCCGGGCTATGCCTGCACCGCCGGGGTCCCCCGCCACGGGCAGCCCTCGGTCACGGCGTCCGTCTGCCTGTGAGGCCGCGGGCGCTCGCCCCCCCGTCGAGCACGAATCGGTGAGATGACGCCGCGATGGCCCCCGGATCGCGAAGACGAATTCCGGCCAATGCGGTGGATTTGGGTCGAACCCGAATCCGCCACCAATTTCCGCAAGTCTTCGAATAAACATGACATCTGCGTCGTTTCATTTCACCACCCTGGGGCCGCGACTTCCCCCGGCTATCGGACGTGCCA
>DYKK01000422.1 GCA_020722625.1 Anaeromyxobacter dehalogenans | reverse complement strand
CTGGACCCGCGGGCACTGCCCGCGGCCAAAGGGTCGGTTTCATCCGGAAGGGTCCGCGAAGCCGGTGTCGCACTCGGAACATCCTTCTCGACCCCGGAGCGCACGACGTGAGGCGCGACTCTCTACCCGTCCCCTCCCCGGTCGTCGTGCTCGCCGCGGTCCTCCTGGCGGGCGCGGGCGCGTGCCGTTCGTCCGCTCCGCGAGGCGGCCCGTCCCCGGATGCCGGCCCGCAGCCGGCCGCGACCCCGGCCGGCGCGGACCTCCTCCCGGGGCCGGCGCGGCTGTTCCAGGCCGCACCCGCCCTGGCGATCCACGCGACGACCACCCTCGAGATCCGACGGGGCGCCTCCACCGTGACCCTGAGCGACCACAAGGACATCCGGCGCCTCGCGTCGGGGGACTTCGACCTGACCATCCGCAGGGTCCATCAAGGGTCCGAGGCCGGGGACACCGAGGAATCCTTCCGCGCGATCCGGATTGGCAAGGACTATTTCACCCGGGGGTCCGGAGGTCCCTTTGTCCACTGGGACGATGCCCTGGACGAGCCCGCACGGACCCTGGAGACGGCGGCGGGCGAATCGCGGGCGGTCCTCGCCTTTCTGGCGCCGTGCCTGGCGGAACGGGGCACGCCGGCGGAGGTGTCGCTGGCGCTGGTCCGTCCAGATTGCCCTTTGACCTCGGCGCCCGGCGCGGCCCCGATGACCGCGGTCGTCGTCGAGGTCCAGGGTCGGCTGCGCGGCGATCGCGACCGCCCGGCGGGAATCGAGGTCGCCGCCCGTCTGGACGTCACCGCCGGGGGCCACCAGGCCGCCGTCTCCCTGCGTCACGAGGCCGCATGGAACCCCCTGCCCGAGGGCGAAGGCATCGCGCCGCCCCCGGACGCCGTCTCGTCGCGCAGGGAGCGCCCGGTGCGGATGGTCGAGTCCGTGTTGTCCGGGCTCGTCGCCGAGTGGGGTCCCGGCGCGCCTCCGTCCCTGAAAGCGGCCCAGGCGCCTCCGCCGGGTGGGTCCCCCCCGCCCTCGGAGGCCGAGACCAGACCAAAGGAAAGCCCATGAAACAAGGAGCGTGACATGTGGGTCGAGGACATCGAGGACATCGGGATCGAGTACGAACAGGACGGCATCCTGGTCATCAAGCAGGAGGACAAGGCCGTCATCACCCGAGGGACCTGGGCGACCATCGCCTTCCTGTACCGGGAATGGGATGCCCGCGCGAACGCCTACGGCCCGATCAAGGTGACGCTGCGCAAGTTCCGGAAGCAGCGAGGGACCTACCGGCAGGAGAGCAAGTTCAACCTCGGGAGCCTGGAGCAGGCCGCGGCCGTGGCCGAGGTCCTGGCCCGATGGGCGGAGCGGGGCGAGTGAACGACCTTCGCCCAAGGACGAGGGATTCGCGGCGCCGCGCCGACTGGAAGTCGGCGATTCGCGGGGCGGGGCTGGGCCGCAGGGACCGTCAGAGGCCGCCGCCTTCAGGCGGGGGAGGTCCTGCTGCAGGCGTCGCCGAAACGCGAGGGCTTCAACCCCCCAGGGGACGACAGGGACGACCCGGCGCCCGGTCCGGCGGGCGGGACGCGGAAACAAACGGGATTTCAGGGGAATTCCCGCCGCAAAAAAAATCCTTGACAACCCTCGTGGGTCTGGCTAGACTCCTGCCTCGCCGCCCGGGAAACCCTCCCGGACGGCGGGGCGACCACGCCCGGTCGGGTCTGATGGACCCCTTGACAGGACGGCCCCTGGAAGGTATCTTTTGATTTGCCGGTGGGCCGGCGGGCTCGCTCTTTGAAAACTGAACGGTAGGCAGAGTTCTGACCCGTCGTTCCACGATCGAAAGGGGCGTCCGTGAGGGTGGCCCTTTTCAATCAGACACACGGAGAGTTTGATCCTGGCTCAGGACGAACGCTGGCGGCGCGCCTAACACATGCAAGTCGAGCGCGAACGGGGGGCAACCCCCTAGTAGAGCGGCGCACGGGTGAGTAACACGTGGGTCATCTGCCCTCGGGTGGGGGATAACACCTCGAAAGGGGTGCTAATACCGCATGAGACCACGGGGATGTCGTCCCCGCGGCCAAAGGGGGTCGGGCAACCGGCACTCGCCTGAGGATGAGCCCGCGGCCCATCAGCTGGTTGGTAGGGTAATGGCCTACCAAGGCGAAGACGGGTAGCTGGTCTGAGAGGACGACCAGCCACACTGGGACTGAGACACGGCCCAGAC
>DYKK01000048.1 GCA_020722625.1 Anaeromyxobacter dehalogenans | reverse complement strand
CACCGCGACCCCGGACCTCGGATCCCGGACCCCGGATCCCGGATGCCGGTGACCGTCCCGCCGAGACCCGATCCGCGGGCGGGACGGTCTCCTCGCCAGAAATGGAATTCGTGTTCCACGCCTTCCCGATGCGGATCGGATATCCTTCCTTCCATCCACCATCCTGGTGGGTGCGCCCGGTGACGCCCTCTCGAAGGAGCGATTGCGATGACGGCCCCGCCCCCGCCCTCGTACCTGCGGTGGCTCATCCTCGTCGTGGTGAGCCTCGCGATGTTCGGGAACTATTACATCTATGACAGCATCAGCCCGCTCGCGGACGTCCTGAAGGAGAAACTCGCCTTCACCGACTCCCAGATCGGGCTGCTCAACGCCATCTATAGCATCCCCAACGTTGTCATGGTCCTGGTGGGCGGGATCGTCATTGACCGGATCGGCACGCGCCGGGCCACGCTTGCGTTCACCGGCCTGTGCTTCCTCGGGTCCCTCCTGACCGCGGCCCTCCCGGTGTTCCCGGTCATGGCCGCGGGCCGGCTCCTGTTCGGGATCGGCGCCGAGACCATGATCGTGGCCGTGACCACGGCGATCGCCCGATGGTTCCGCGGGCGCGAACTCTCGTTCGCCTTCGGGCTGAACCTGACGCTCGCGCGCCTCGGGTCGTTCGCGGCCCTGAACTCGCCCACGTGGGCGCACCCCCTGTACGAGGGGTGGCAGGGACCCCTCCTGGTCGCCACCGGCTTCGGACTGGTCGCGGTGGTCGCGGCGGTCGCGTACTTCCTGGTCGAGGCCCGGACCGAGCGGCGGTTCGCCGTCGAGGGCGGCGGGTCCACGGACAAGGTGGTCTTCAAGGACCTCTGGAGGCTCGGGCGTTCCTACTGGTACGTCGTGGCCCTGTGCGTGACCTTCTATTCCGCGGTGTTCCCGTTCCAGACCTTCGCGGTGAAGTTCTTCATGCACGCCCACGGGACCACCCGCGAGGAGGGCGGGTTCCTGTCCTCGATGCTGACCCTGTTCGCGATGATCTGCACGCCCCTGTTCGGGTACGCGGTGGACCGCGTGGGCCGCAGGGCCCGGATGATGATGTTCGGGTCGCTCCTGCTGACCCCGGTGTACCTGGTGATGGCGTACACCGACGTGTCGCTCTACGTGCCCATGGCCATGATGGGGGTGTCGTTCTCGCTGATCCCGGCCGTGATGTGGCCCTCGGTCGCGTACCTCGTGGGGCAGGAGCGGCTCGGGACCGCCTACGGCCTGATGACCATGGTTCAGAACATCGGGCTCGCGGGATTCAACCTGGTGGTCGGGTGGGCGAACGACGCCTTCGCGGCCGGACCCGACCATCCGGCCGGCTACCGCCCCGGCATGTGGGTCTTCTCGTCCCTCGGCGTGATCGGGTTCGCGTTCGCCTGGCGGTTGCTGCGCGCGGAGCAGGGGCCGGACGCGCGCGGGCTCGAGACGATTCGCGCGGGGGCGCGCCCGGACGGGAAGGGGTGAGGGCCGCGCCCACGCCCACGGCCACGAGGTCTCCGGTCACCGCATGGCCTGCTCGCCGGCAACGCGAGGACCCGGGTCATTCCACCGTCACGCTCTTGGCGAGGTTGCGGGGCTGGTCCACGTCGGTCCCCTTGAGGTCCGCGACGTGGTAGGCGAGCAGTTGCAGGGGGATCGAGGCCACGATCGGCAGGAGTGGTGGAGGGCAGTCGGGAAGGGGGATCACGTCGTGGGCTCGCGAGGCGACGTCCTCGTCCCCGGCGGTTGCGACCGCGATCACCCGGCCCTGTCGCGCCCGGATCTCCTCGAGGTTCTGCAAGGTCTTGGCGTGGCCCGGCCCGCGCGGGATCAGGACCAGGGTCGGGAAGTCCTCGTCAATCAACGCGATCGGGCCGTGCTTCATCTCGCCCGCGGAGTAGCCCTCCGCGTGGACGTACGAGACCTCCTTCAGTTTGAGCGCCCCCTCGAGGGCGACCGGATACAGAAGCCCCCGGCCCAGGAAGAGCATGTGCCGCGAGGCCATGTGTTTCTTGGCCACGGCCCGGATGCCGTCCGACCCGCGCAAGACCTCCTCGATGAGCCCCGGCGCGGTCAGCAGGTCCGTGAGGAGGCGTCGGACCTCGTCCGGCGACAGTGCCCCGCGCGCGGACCCGAGCGCCAGGGCCAGCAGGGTAAGGGCCACGATCTGCGTGGTGAACGCCTTGGTCGAGGCCACGCTGATCTCGGGTCCGGCGTGCGTGTACAAGACGAAGTCGGATTCGCGGGCCAGGGAGGAGGCCACGGTGTTGGTGATCGCGAGCGTCCTGAGCCCGCACGACCGGGCCTCGCGATGGGTGCGCAAGGTGTCGAGCGTCTCGCCGGACTGGCTGATCGGAACGAAGAGTTCCCCGGGGCCGGGCAGGGCCAGGGCCGCATCGAACTCCCCGGCCAGGTGGACCTCGACCGGGACCCGGGCCAGGGACGTGATCAGGTGGCGACCCACGAGGGCCGCGTGCCACGACGTCCCGCACGCGGCGAGGTGCACGCGGGGGACCTGGCGCAGGAACCCGGCATCCGGCCCCTCGGGGCCGAGGAAGACCTCCCCCTGCTCGACGGAGATGCGGCCTCGCATGGTGTCAATGACCGCGCGGGGCTGCTCGTGGATCTCCTTCAGCATGAAGTGCTTGTAGCCGCCCTTCTCGGCCATGGCGGGCGTGAGGTTCACGCGCAGGACCTTCTTGTCCACGGCGCGGCCGGTCGCGAGGTCCCGGGCGGTGTAACCCTCGGCGGCGACCTCCCCGACCTCGCCGTCCTCGACCACGATGATGTCGCGCGTGAACCCGAGGAGGGCCGGGATGTCCGAGGCGACGAGCGTCTCGCCGCTCCCCAGCCCCACGATCAGGGGCGAGGCGTTGCGGGCCACGACCAGCCGGTCCGGGAAGCGGAGGGCCATCACCGCGACCGCGTACGACCCCTGCACGCGCGCGAGGGCCGCCCGGACCGCCTCCACCAGCGAGTCCCGTTGCTGCAATTCCAGGTCCACGAGGTGCGACAGGACCTCGGTGTCGGTCTCGGACGCGAAGGAACGCCCCGCCTGTTCGAGTTCCGCCCGCAGGGCCAGGAAGTTCTCGATGATCCCGTTGTGGACGAGGACCACCTGTCCCGACCGGTGCGGGTGGGCGTTCTCCTCGCTCGGCCGGCCGTGCGTGGCCCATCGCGTGTGGCCGATCCCCACGCTCCCGGCGAGGGGCCGTTCGCGCAGGACGGCCTCGAGGTTCGCGATCTTCCCGGACGCGCGTCGGACCTCGATGTCGCCGTCGTGCAGTGCGGCCACTCCGGCGCTGTCGTAGCCTCGATACTCGAGCCGCCGCAGGCCGTCCATCAGGATGGGCGCGCACTCCCGCGAGCCGACGTAGCCGATGATGCCGCACATGAGAACGTCACCTCGGAGGAATCGGTGAGCGGGGCCAACCGATCCTGGTCAGATCCGGATCCACCACACCCCGTCCCGCTTGATGAGGTCGGCCCGCAAGGTCAGCCGGCGCCTCCCTTCGGACATCTCGACATCCACCGAGACCCACGCCCGAGCCTCCTCTCCGTCGTGTCGGATCCGGACCCCCGCGACCCGTCCCCGGGACAGGGAATCGAAGAGGCGGGGGTACTTGACGTACGCCCGGAGCAACAGAAACTCGAAGAAGCGCTCCCGGGGCGCCTGCCGGACCTCGTCCAGGTCCCGGGCCTGAAAGAACTCCAGGGCCTCCGCCCGGAACCGGTCCTCGGCGCCGGCCTTGAACAGGGCCGCCTGCTTCAGTTCCAGGAGGTCGTCCGGGAAGATGCGCCGGCTCGCGCTCGTCATGCCCTGGGTCTTCAGGTCGCCCACGTACTCCCGGACGGCTTGCTCGACGAGGCGGGCCTCCGGGTCCCGGGTCAACCACCACGCGACGACGGCGCCGACCGCGAGCGCGCCCGTGACGAGCACCCTCCCGCGCTTCCAGCCGCGCGTCGCCGCCATGTCGCCTCCCGGGATTCTCAGTCGAGTTCGATCTTCTTGAACCGCTCATAGACCTGGTCGGATTCCCGAGACACCCTCCCTCCCCCGCTCTGAGGCGGCGCCTCGCGTGCCGGGGGCGGGGCCTTCTGCGCGGGTTCCGGCACCTGGGGCGGGGGAGGCAGTGCCGCCGGTTCCGGCGAGGCGGGCGCGACGGCGGCCGGAATTGCCTCGACCGGTGCGGATTCGGCCGGGGCGGCCTCGAGCGCCCGGACCCCTCCCAGCACGTATCCGACCAGGAGCGCGTGGACCACGGGGACCAGGCGCTCGCTGCGCGCAGCCAGGAAGTCCAACACCTGGAAGACCCCGTCGGCCGGGCGGACCATCGCCGCGTTGATGGAGGCCTGTTCCGCGGCACCCACGTTCACCCGGGCCAGGTTCGGCATCAGGATGCGCGCGCCATCGAAGCGCGCCCCGGTCAGGTTCGCGTCCTCGAGGTTCGCCCGGACCAGGAGCGCGCCCCGGAAGTCCGCATCGGCCAGGTCGGCGTTCGAGAAATCGGTGTCCAGGATCAGGGCGTTCGAGAAGTCCGCGCGCGACAGGACCGCGTTCCCGAGCCGGCGGTTCTCGAAACGGCAGCGCACCAGGATGGCGTGGGGGAAGCGGGCCGCGTACAGGTCCGACGTCGAGAACACGGTCCCGACGACCTCCGCGCCCTCGAAGTCGCCGTTGCCGCAGGGGGATTCCTCGAACCGAGACGAGACCAGGTCCGCCTGGCGGAACACCGCCTCCATCGCCTCGCTGCCGCGGAACACGCACCCCTCGATCACCGAGCGCGAGAGGTCGGTCCCCCGCATCAAGGCCCCGACGAAGGACGAATCGCGCACCCGCGCCGCCCTCATCCGCGCCCCGGCCAGCCCGACCTCCACCAGGGTCGCCTCGACCACCTCGATCCCCTCCAGGGGGCACGACGCCAGGTCCTGCCTGCGGACCGTGCAGCGCTCGAGGCGCCCCGTCGCCAGGGCCGCCTCGACGTCCGACGGCGTGTCCAGAACCCGCCCCTCCCGGGTCGTCCCGCTCACGTCGTTCCTCCGTGGTTCCACTCCCGCGCGGCCTCGCCCCAGAAGAACCCGAAGGCCGCATAGAACGCGACCGCGCGCACGAGGTGCTCGACCTCGCACCGCTCGTTCGGGGCGTGGGCGAACCGTTCGTCCCCCGGGCCGAACCCGACCGTCGGGACCCCGAACATCCCGGCCGTGGCCACGCCGTTTGTCGAGAAGACCCAGCGCCCGGGACGGCAGGGGGCGTCGAAGAGCGCCTCCCAGGTCCGGCAGGCCGCGCGGACCGCGGGGTGGTCCTCTTCGAACAACCAGCAAGGATAGTACTTTTCCGCCGGGAGCACGTACCCGGTGTGGGTGGGCCGATCGTAGCGCAGGACCTCCACGCGGGCCTCGTGGCGCCGCACGGACGGGAGGGACTCGATCTCCGCGACCGCGGATTCGCGGGTCTCGCCGAGGGTCAGGCGGCGGTCCACGTGGATGCGGGCGTGGTCGGCCACGGCGCACAGCGAGGGGGACCCGGACCGGATGTCGGAAACCGTCAGCGAGCCCTTGCCCAGGAACGGGTGTCCGGTCAGACGGTCGTTCAGGGCCTCCAGTTCCTTCAGGATGTCCGCCATGCGGTAGATCGCGTTGATGCCCCGTTCCGGCGCGGAACCGTGGGCCGAGAGACCCTCGACGGAGACGGCGATCTCCATCCGGCCCCGGTGGCCTCGATAGACCTCGCAGCACGTGGGCTCGGTGATGACGACGCAGTCGGGGCGGACGACCCTCTCGCGCAGAAGGTACTGCCAGCAGAGCCCGTCGCAGTCCTCCTCCTGGACGGACCCGACGGCGAGGAACCGGAACGGGGTCTCGACGCCCAGGTCGCGCAGGACCTTCGCCGCATAGACCACGGCGGCCATCCCCGCCTTCTGGTCCGACGCCCCGCGTCCAAAGACGCATCCGTCCCGGATTTCACCCGAGAAGGGGTCGCCCTCCCAGGCGTCGCGGTTGCCGACGTCCACGGTGTCCACGTGTGCGTCGAAGGCGAGGAGCGGCCCGGACCGACCCCGGCCGCCCGACACGTTCCCGAAGGCGTCCACCCGGATGTCTTCGAGCCCGGCGTCCCGCATCTCGCGGGCGATGCGGTCCACGACCGCGCCTTCCTCGCCGGACAGGGACCGGATGCGGACGAGGTCCGACAGGAAGCGCGCCACGGGACCCGCCTGTTCCCGCGCGCGCTTGCGGATCTCGGCGAGCAACTCCCTCGGAACCACCTTCATCCTCCCTGTCAGGGGGCCACCACCGGCCCCCACCCCCCCGCCCCATTCAGGGCGCCACCCCCCGCCCCCACCCATCCGCCCCATGACGAATCGGGTTGACCGGATCAGAACACAAACGGCCCGGGCGGTCAACGCGAGGTTTGACACGCGGTTCACGCCTTGAGTAGAGTACGACCGCCTGATCGCCGGAGAGGAAGGCCGACATGAGGGACGTCACCGCCGCGTCAGCCGGGTGGGTCGCCGCACTCCTGGTCCTGGGGACCTGGGGAGGGGCGGCCCGCGCCCAGGAGGAGCCGACCGCCGGGTCCTCTCCGCCCCAGGATCAGCCGACCCCCGAACCGTCGCAGCCCGAGGCGGAGCCGGCCCCCGAGCCCGCGCAGGGTGGGTGGGTGGGCCAGAAAGAGGAGGAGCCCATCCCGACGCTGGACGAACTCCTGCGCGGCGAGGCCCTCCGGACGGCCGAGGAGTGGGCCGGCCCGGGAGCGACCGGGAAGCGCGACTACCCCTGGTTCGAGCACCACGGGTATTTCCGGCTGAGGGCGGAGGGGTACTATCGCGGCCACCTGGGCACCGAGGTCCTGAAGGCGGACGGGACCCTGGTGCGGACATCGGGCTTCATGCCTCCCCTGACGGACAACGCGGCCAACGCGACGTCGGTCAACAAGGACCAGGTCGGACCCCAGGGCGAGGACTGGCTCGCGGGCGGGAACATGCGCCTGCGCTATCGCCCGACGCTCCACGTGGCCCCGACCCTCGCCATCCATGCCGAGATCGACGTCTTCGACAACCTGGTCCTGGGCAGCACGCCGGACTACGACCCGGCCCGGCCCGACGCGCCGCTGTCCGTGCTCGCCCGGTCCCAGGCAGTCCCCTCCGCGGGCCGCAACTCGCTGAAGGACTCGGTCCGGGCCCGGCAAGCGTACCTGACGTGGGACATCCTGCGGCCGGCCGCGTCCGGCGGCCCCCTCCTCACCCTGTCGGCCGGGCGCATGGCCCGGCACTGGGGGCTCGGGATCCTCGAAAACGACGGCGAGGCCCTGGACGCGAACTACGGGACGTACGTGGACCGTGTCCAGGCCCTGACGCGCGTCGCGGGGGTGTATTTCGAGGTCGGGTACGGGTGGGTCGCCTCGGGGCCCACGTCCGAAAGCCCCCGCCTCGCGTACGGCGAGCCGCACGACCTGACCGACACGGACGACGTGACCGAGGTGGCGTTCGCGGCCTTCTCGCGGCCCGTGACGGACGCCGAGAAGCGCGCCCGGTATGACCGCCTGCACGTGCGCAACCAGGTCTGCCTGGACTGGGGCCTGTACGCGGTCTATCGCCGGCAGAAACTCGACCTCTCGGCCGACAGCGCCGCCAGGGTGCAGGCGGGGGACCTCGACCCGGCCGTCCCCGGTGGCGGCTACGACGAGATCGCCCTGGAACCCCGAAACGCCTGGACCATGACCCCGGACCTGTGGGTGAGGCTGGACTGGGTCCCCGGGGTGCACAAGAGGCTCCGCCTGGAACTGGAGGCGGCCGGGGTCGTGGGGCAGATCGGCCGCGTGCAGGCGGGCGACCCGGACTCGGGCATGGACATCCGCAGTGCCGGGTTCGCGTTCGAAGGGGAGTACCAGACGCGGAACCTCTCGTTCGGACTCGACGCCGGGCTCGCGTCCGGGGACACCGCGGAATACTTCGGGACCCTCGACAAGACGAACTTCGCGGACCCGTCGGTGCGCAACCCGAGGCTCGCGTCGTTCTATTTTCATCCAGATTATCATGTTGACAACCTTCTGTTCCGGCAGGTGATCGGGACGGTGACGAACGCCCTGTATTTCAAACCGTGGATCCAGTACGACCTGTTCGAGTCCGACGACGACGCCCTGGCCGGGCGTCTCGACATCCTGTACGGGCGCGCCCTCGAGAAGTCGGCCACGCCCGGCGACAGCGCGAACCTCGGGGTGGAGACCATCCTGCGGATCTATTACGAGGAAAAGGACTTGCTGTTCGCGGGGATCGACTGGTCCATCCTGTGGCCGCTCGGCGCGTTCGACCTGATCCCGAGTTTCGAGAACGCGGGGGTCCACAAGACCTCGCAATGGGCCACGGCCCTGCGCGCCCGGGTCGGCGTCCTGTTCTGACGTCGCAGAGTTTTTCCTGAAGTACGAAAAAACCTTCATACCCAGAGAAGTCGCACGCGGAGGCACGCATGAAAGTCCCGTGGTATCGAGAAGATCACGCGATCCGGAAACGCGATGGCTGGTATGTTTGTTGCAGACGACACCCGATGGCCGGACTGGAGGCCCACATGAAGGACCGGGGCTTCACGCTCGTCGAACTGATGATCACCGTGGCCATGCTGGCGATCCTCGTAGTCGTCACGCTGCCGCCCGTGCTGCGCGCCGTGGAGAGGCGCGAGGTCGTGCAGGCGGCCCAGGCGGTCCTGGACCTGATCGAGTTCGCGAAGGTGCAGGCCGCGGCGCGCAACCGGGCGTATCAGGTCGTCCCCGTGAAGACCGACGGCCAGCCCGGAGGCAACGGGAGCGTCACGCTGAACGAGGGGACCACGTCGGCCTGCCTGAACTTCGGCGCCCCCGGGGCGATCCAGAACGTGCGGACGGTGGACCTGGCGCAGGACTTCCCGGCGATCCACCTGGTGGCCCTGGTCCCGTCGGACCTGGACCAGGCGACCCTGTGCATCAAGCCGGACGGGCGCGTGTTGCGCACGGACACGCAACTCCCGGTCCCGTCCGGGGACTCGCGGTACGCGGCCGGGGACGCCCGGATTGTCGTGCAGCGGTACGGGTCCTCCGGCCAGCCGGAGGGCGTGCAGAACACGGTGGTCATCCCGTTCAACGGCGCGGCCAGACTCGCGTTGTGACGGGGAGGTTTGCGGGATGGATTCGGCTCGGCGCCGCACCGGCAGGGGAATGGAGGGGTCCGGGGGGAGGAGCGTGCGCGAGGGGGCGGGCTTCACGCTCGTGGAGCTGATGGCCGTCATCGTCATCACGGTCATCGGCTTCCTCGCCATGCTCCACCTCCAGGCCGGGGTTCTTCGCGCCAACACGACCGCGAGGGACGTGGTGACGGCGACCCAACTGGCCCTGCATCTGCTCGAGACGATCCGCGTCGAGGCCCTGGAGTGGACGAACGACGGGACGCAGGGGGTGGACCAGGCGAAGTTCACGTATCTCCGGCACGTGAACGACGAGGCCGGACCCGTGGCGGGGCGGGGGTCGGGATGGCGGCGGGCCTACGAGGTCCCGAACACCACGTTCCAGATGGTCAACGCCCTGGGGCGCGACGGGACCTACGACGCGGGCGCGCTCCAGCAGTTTCCGGACACCCGGGCGCGGCGCTTCTGCGCGCGCTATCGCCTGACGTGGCTGATCCCGAACTTCCTGATCCGGGTCGAGACGCGGGTCCTGTGGCCGCGGGCCGAGGGCCAGGGCGGGCTGTACGACGCCTGCGGGCCGAACATGGACACGGACGTGGCGAACGCCTACCAGGTGACGCAGGTCACGACCGTGATGAAGAACGTCTTCGTGACGCCGTGAGGGGCGATGAGCGGTCCGAGGAACAGGCAGCGCTTCCGGAGGGCCCCGAGGAGGGATGCGAGGGTCCGGCGATGCTGTCCGGACGATGCGGGCCTGACGCTTCTTGAGATCCTGGTTGGGATGGTGATCGGAGTCATCCTGCTGGGCTCGATCTACTACGTCTATACGGTGTCGGCGCGCTCGTACCGCATGGAGGAGGAGGTGGTGCGCGCGTCCGAGACGCTGCGGTTCGGGATCGAGCAGTTGCGGCGCGACATCGCGGCGGCGGGGTTCCTGGCCACGCCCGAGTCGCAGGCGGACGACAACGTGTGTCCCAAGCCCACGAGCCGGCTGATGGGGATCTACTTCGAGCGCATCGGGGACACCTACGAGCCGGGGACCAACGTGAACATCCGGCCCTCGGCCGTGACCCTGTTCGGGGCCTTTCCGAGCCCGAACGTCTATTTCACGCAGAGCATCCTCGGCAGCACGGTGACGCTGCAATCCGGCGGGGCCTTTCCGGCCTCGGAGACCGAGTTCGACGAGATTTTCAACTCGAATCACATGCTCCGCATCGTCAACTCGGAGCAATACGAGATGTACTACCGGATCGCCTCGGCCGACTACACGACGCGGACCGTGGTCCTCGAGAGCGCGCCGCCCGTCTCGATCCCGCCGGACTACTGCGGGGTGCAGGGGTTCGGGGTGGGGCTCGAGGTGAACGTGGTCGGGTACATCCGCTACATCGTGAGGCGGGACGTGCGGTCCGGGGCCCCGGTGGACGGGAACGGGACCATCACGAAACTGGACCTCGTCCGCGAGGAACTGACCCCGGACCGGACGGTCGTGCCGGGGAGCCGCCTGATCGTGGGGGAATCCGTCGTGGACCTCCAGTTCTACGACTTCGTGGTGGACAGCGACCTGACGGGGCAGGACCCGAACGCCCTGATCTACGCGAACATCGAGGACGTGGTCAACGATTCCGGCGGGGGAATCCTGTCGAGCGCGGCCGGTTCGAGGCCCCAGGACCTGCGGTTCGTGACCGTGGCCCTGACCGTGCGGACCGCCCACGAGGACCCGGGGTTGACGAGGGCGGCGCGGGCCGGAGCGCACGCGCCGTTCGAGCGATACGACGCGGACGTGACGCTGATCGGGGCGGCCAGGACCCTGAGCCTCGCGTCGCGGGTGGGCCTGAAGGCATTTCAGGTGCGGAACGTGAAATGAAGACCCGACCGACCAAGAGCATCCCGCGTTCCTCGGGGATGGTCCTGATCCTGACGATGCTCGTCCTGCTGGTCCTGAGCGCGGTCGCGCTCGCGGCGGTGCAGTCCGTGACGAACCACCTGGCGCGCGCCGGGTCGTACCGGGTGGGGAGCGTCGCGTACGGCGTGACCGAGGCCGGGAGCGAGGCGACGATGTCCCTGGCCGCGATCAACCCCGGGGCGTTCAACGAGTTCGTGGCGACCCACGGGTTCCAGGTGACGATGGGGGACGTGAGCAACCAGTTCTTCGATACGAACGCGGGCGGATCGTTCGGGCGGGAGATCCAGAACGTGGGCGGGGCGAACTGGGTCAGCCGGCTGTCGAATCCGATCTCGTCGCACCGGGCGCCCGGGTATGCGGTCGGGGAATACTGCTTCCGGAAGTATTTTTCGACGACGGACGGAACCTACGGAAACAACCAGGTGACGAACCCGGACGACGTGCTGCGAAATCCGCAGAAGCGGTTCCTGTCCACGATTTACGTGGGGCCGACGGGTTGCGAATGAGGTGGGCCATGAGAGCAAAACGGCGGGCGCACGGGATGGGGTGGTGGCCGGCAGAGGCCGGCGTCGCGGTCGCGGGGCTGGCCCTCGCCCTCGCGATGGCCCCGGCCCCGGTCCTGGCGGAGGGACCGGCCCAGCAGGTGAAGCCCGTGGTCGTGTTCCTGCTCGACACGTCGGGGAGCATGGAATACGACGTGGCCGGCTACTCGGCCGAGACGGACGACGAGGACGTCCTGGCGGTCCCCGTGTGCACGGGCGTCGCGGGATCGGACGGGAAGAGCCGTTTCGCGGTGGCCATCGAGGTCCTGACCGGGGCGTTCGCGGACGACACCTACTCCTGCACCTACGACCCGCGGGTGTGGCCCGCGAACCGCGAGGACTTCGGGTACGCGGTCCCCCACGTGATCCCCCACGGGGTGCAACTGGAAAACGGCCTGATTGACATCGCGGGGGACCGGTTCAAGTTCGGGGTGATGACCTTCGACACGGTCGCGAACCCGAGCCCCCAGGCCGCGGGGGGCTACAGTTACGGCGGGGAGTTCCCGGTGAACTACGGGGCGCGCAACGAGGACGCCCCGACCGGCTGGTTCGTGTCGCCGGCGGCGTCCGACCACCGCGACGACGTGCTGGCGCGGAACTCGGAGGTCGAGATGTCCATCGTCTCGGCGGTCCCGTTTGGCGGGACCCCGCTGGCGCCCATCCTGCGGGACGCGCTGGACTACTTCCAGAACGACCCGGCCCTGCAGCCCTACGACGCCCAGGCGGGGACCGGGGACCTGTACCACGCCTGCCGGTCGCGCAACGTGGTCCTGATCACGGACGGCCGCGCCAACCTGGGCGAGGGAACCGACGGATATCTGACGGCCGCCCTCTACGCGGGGCAACTGCTCGCGTCCGGGGTCAAGGTCTATGTGGTCGGGTTCCAGTTGCCGTCCGGCGTGGAGTCGCTGGTCAATGCCATCGCGGCGGCCGGAGGGACCCAGGAGGCCCGGATCGTCACAAACCCGGCGCAACTGGCGGCGGTCCTGTCGAAGATCCTCGGGAACATGGAGACCGCGATCCAGTCCCGCACACGGATTGCGGTGACCCAGGACACCGGGAACTTCACCGATCGGCAGTACCAGTTCAGTGCCGCGTACGGGCTGGTCGAGGGGAGGCCCGGGTTGTTCCGGGGGTATCTGGAACGTTCCGTGTATCAATGCGAATCGGGAGACGAGGCCACCGTGACGGAGGTCCAGTCCCTGGCGGACAAACTGAACGCGCGGACGGACAGCGACCGCACCGTGTGGACCGTGAAGGACGGGGTCCTGACGCCGTTTTCGACGAGCAACGACGCCCTGACCCTCGATGTCTTCGGGATTGCCGTCCCGGACCAGCCGGGACGGGTGCTCCTGGAGCGGCGCGCGCCCACGCTGGACGGAGGGTGCGAGCCGGTCCCGCCCCCGCTGGATGCCTACGACGAGGCGGAGCGCGACCAGTACGTGGACTACCTCATAGATTACATCCGGGCCGCGCCCGGGTCGTGCCGTCATCCATACAAACTCGGGGCGATCGTGCACTCGTCGCCCGCGATCCAGGGGCACCTGAGGGACGTGGACGTCGCGATCCCGTCCTTCAGGACGTACAAACTGCGGACGGCGTTCGCGCAACGCCCCACCGTGCTGTACGTGGGGACCCACGACGGGATGATCCACGCCTTCCAGGTGGACCGGCCGGACACGAGCGCGCACCAGGACTGGGGGCAGGAGTTGTGGGCCTTCCTCCCGAACCACCTGCTCCGCCGCCTGAAGGACTTGCCGAACCGTTTCCAGGTCCTGATGGACGGGGAACCCGTGGTCAAGGACATCCTCCTGTCGCGGACGACCGAGAGCCTCCTGTCCGCGGAGGCGGAGGCGGACCGGTGGCGGGCCGTCCTGGTCACGGGGTACGGGAAGGGGGGACGCGGGTACGTGGCCCTGGACGTGACGGACCCGACGGCCCCCGCGTTCCTGTGGGAAATCTCGCCGGAAGGGCGATGGTGGGTCCAGAACGGGTCGCCGCAGTTCGGGCTTCCCACGCAGTTCGAGAATGACTTCACGCGCCTGGGCTACACGGTGAGCCGGCCCTCGCTCGGGACCGTGTTCATCGGGTCCGAGGAGGTCGCGGTCGCGGTGTTCGGCGGGGGAAGCGGGGAAGGCCTGTGCGGGGGCGTGGGGCGCTCGGTCTTCGTGGTCCGCCTCGACACGGGCGAGAAACTCAAGGAGTTCGCGTCGGGCGTGTCGCCGCCGAACGTCGAGGACCCGTGCGGGGTCGGGGGAGGGAACGGGGAGCCGCTCGCGGACCTCGTCGGGGACGTGACGTGCTACTCGACGTTCCCGGGGACCTTCGTCACCCGGTGCTTCCTGGGGGACCGGGCCGGGCGGCTGTGGCGGGCGGACCTCGGCCGCTCGAGCACCGCCCTGTGGAAACTGCAGTTGTTCTTCGACCCGTACGAGAGCGTGAGCCCGCCCGTGGGGCTGGGGTCGGCCGTGCGCGCCCCCGCGACCGAGGCCCCGGCCGTGGCCGTCAAGCCGTACCGGCCGGAACTGGTCGTGGTCTATGGCGGTGGGGACACGGACCGGATTGACGACAGGACCGCGAAGAACTTCGTGGCCTCCCTCACCGAGACGCAGCCGGCGCAGGACCTCTTGCACCAGTACGCGGACTGCAGCCCGTTCCACGAGACGGTCTGCCGCGACACGAACCGGCGGACCGCGGTGCTGAACTGGAAGGTCTTCCTCGGGTTCGACGAGCACCTGCACGAAGTCGTTCGTCCAGCCGACGACGAGCTCCAGGCGACCGAAAACGTCCAAGGCGAACGACTGATGGGCGCGCCCGTGATCTTCTCGAACACCGTCTATTTCACGACGTTCGGCCCGGACCTCGCGAACGCGTGCAGCCCCGGAATCGGGTGGCTGTGGGGCGTGGATTTCTACCAGAGGGGCGAGGACTGCATGAGCCCTGCCCCGAGGCTGGACCGGGACGACCTGCCGAACCAGCGGGTGAAGGTCCGCATCGGGGGGAGCGCGGGGGCCTCGATCCCGTACGGCCTGACCGTGGTCCAGCGGCCCTCCTGCTTCAGAGGCCAGACGCCGGGGAACGCCCTGCCGCCCTCGGAATGCCCGACCTGCACCCCGCTCGCCGCGCTGACTCCCCCCAAACCCCAGGTCATCGTGCAGACGGCGGTCCAGGCCTCGGCCACGGCCGACACCATCCCGCTGAACCAGGAGGGCACGCCGCCCAACGTGGCGAAGATGACCCGCAACATCCTGAACGTGGTGCAGACCATGCTCGTGTCCGCGTGGGGCTTCATCTTCGATTGACGCTGGCAAAAATCCGCCGCCAATTTTCGCAATTCTTCGAATAGACAAGACATTGGCTTCGTTTCATCTCACCACCCTGGAGCCGCGACTGGGGCCCCATCTCCCAGCGCGAAGCGCTGGG
>DYKK01000047.1 GCA_020722625.1 Anaeromyxobacter dehalogenans | reverse complement strand
GGACAAGTTCAGGAACAGGGTCAGAGGGCAGGTTCAGAGACAGTGACAGTGTCAGTGTCAGTGCCAGGACAACGCCGGTCGCGGCGAGCGGCGCATGACGACAGCGCCACGTCCACCGCGACCCCGGACGCCGGATTTCGGACCCCGGATGCCGGACTTCTACGAAGAAACTCATGGCGAACCTGGAGCCGCGGGCACTGGCCGGGGCCAAAGGGTCGGTTTCATCCGCCAGGGTCCGCGAAGCCGGGGTCGCGCTTGACAAAAGACGTCTGGACGTCATACCCTTCACGGCAAGGCCGGAGGGCGAGGTCGAGATGCTCACGAAGCGACGACCGGGAGAGATCAGGGACGCGATCATGAACTTCCTCTCGACACGACCAGAGGGCGCTGAGGTCGCCGAGATCGTCGCTGGAGTGTGTCGTCTTCTCGGCGAGGCCGCTCCATCGAGTGTCCGGTCCTACCTGCGGTTGAATACCCCGGAAACCTTCCTACGGAACGCCAGGGGCCACTACTCGCTCGGTGCGGGCGGTGGTGTTCGGGAGTCGGGAGATGCGGCCTGGTCGCCTCCGGAGCCGGATGTGTCATGGCCCTCCTTCACCTTCGGGAAGGCGGTCATGTACAACGCGGACTGCATGGAATGGCTCGCGAGGCGTGCACCGTGCTCCGTGCACGCTGTCGTGACGGATCCGCCTTACGGCCTGTTCGAGTACACCGAGGAACAGCAGGCAAAGCTGAGGCTTGGTCGCGGTGGCGTCTGGCGCATCCCTCCATCCTTCGACGGCCATGCTCGTTCGCCATTGCCCAGGTTCACGGTCCTGACCGACAGGGACCTGAAGGCGCTCGAACAGTTCTTCTTCAACTGGGCACGGACCCTTCTTCCGACCCTGGTACCCGGCGCCAACGTGGTCGTTGCGAGCAATCCGTTGCTGTCGTACGTGGTTTCCGGTGCGCTGGCCAGGGCGGGTCTGGAGCGTCGCGGTGAACTGGTCAGACTCGTCATGACAATGCGAGGGGGCGATAGACCCAAGGCTGCGCATGAGGAATTCAGTGGCGTGAGTGTCATGCCTCGATCAATGTGGGAACCGTGGCTGCTGTTCCGGCGCCCGCTCGAAGGGCGAGTCCAGGACAACCTGCGGCGATGGAAGACGGGCGGCTTCCGCAGGCCGTCGAGCGAAAGGCCGTTCGGTGACGTGATCGAGTCCGCCCCGACGAACAAGGTTGAGCGGAGGATCGCGAGTCATCCAAGCCTGAAGCCGCAGGCGTTTCTCCGACCGCTTGTCCGAGGGGTGTTGCCGCTGGGGGAAGGGGTGGTGCTCGACCCGTTCGCCGGATCCGGTTCGACCTTGGCCGCAGCCGAGACGGTCGGGTACGAGAGCATCGGCATCGAGAAGGACCCCGCCTACTTCGAGATGTCCCGCCGGGCCATCCCGCAACTGGCGGCCTATCGGAACGGAATGAATCAGGTGCTCGACCTGTAAATCCAGTTCCGTCGGAGCTTCTCGATCCCGTCACGATGCAAGGTGGCGGTCCTGGTGCCGAGTTCGCCTCGGGGGTTCTTCCGGAAATCAGAACGGGTGACCTGACCCAGGTACACCTCGCAGAAGTTCATCGGCGAGCGGTCACGCGCGGGCTCCGTCGCCGCGTCCACATCGTACACGAACACACACATCCACTGGTCGCGGGCGCCGTGCGTGTCAACCGCTCCGCCGTGCTTGCGAGTCGTCTTCACCTCCACCCCTTCGGACCCGGCCTTGACGCTGTCGCAAGGGTACACCCCCTTCACGACGAGGTCCGGATGGCCATTGTGGTAGCGGTTCACGACAAGGGCGCGAGAGTGCTTCGCAAGGCTCGACGTGAGCATGTCCGACAGGAGCCCGGACATGATCGCCGGCCGGAGCATGTCATCAAGGCGTGCAAGCCCGCTGTCAACGAGTCCTCGGTTCACATCGTAGAAGAAATCGTAGACGTCCTGCATGGCCATCTCGAAATCGCGGAGGCGCAACTCGTACGGGAGCACGGCCTGGGGATTGAATCCATCGGCGGAAACGACGTTTCGGATGATCGGCATGGACGAGCCTCCTCAGCGTCACGCCGAGCGAGGCGATGGTGCCTGCCTCGTCGCAGATTCGCAACGCGCAGACCACCCCGGCCCCGAGACCCTGGAGGTCCTCATGCGGTGGGCCCGCGACCCTCGCCGGGATGTGGACGTGGTCCCCGTTTCCCGCCTGATCGCCGGCCCGTGCCGGGGCGATCCCCCCGGGCCGCCCCGGCCGGGACGATCATCAGGCAGCGGGACAGCCCCTCTCCCTCGCTGCGCGTCGTCAGGCCGGGCCGGTCCTTGAGGGCCATGTGGACCACGCGCCGGTCCTGGGCGTTCATCGCGGCCAGCCGGATGACCTGCCCCGTCCGGACGGCCTTGTCTGCGAGCCGCTCCGCCAGGCGCGTCAGTTCCTCGGTCCGCCGGTCGCGGAACCCCTCCGCGTCGAGCACGATCCGCTTGCGACCTTCGGGGAAGCGGTTCACGATCTTGTTCAGCACAAACTGGAGCGCGCTCAGGACCTCCCCGTCGCGACCGATCACCACGTCCCGTTCCTCGGTCGCAATGTTCAGCCGGATCGCCTCGCCGTCCTCGTCGCAGGTGACCTGGGCGTCCACGCCCATCCGTTCCAGGATCCCGCGCAAGGCGGCCTCGGCCTCGGGCCCCTTGCGGACCGCCGCGCCCTCCATCGCCCCCGCGGGCTCCGGACCTTCTCCATCGCCGCCCGCGTCCTCCACAACCGTCCGCGCGGGGTCCCGCCGGCGGGCGGCCGCCGCGTGGTTCGACGCAGCGGCCGGGTCGCGATAGACGATACCCTGGACCTCGTCGGGCACGCGCACCCGCACCTTCACCGACTTGCGGAACAGGCCGAACAGGCCCGTCTCCTGCTCCAGGACCTCGTACTGCATGTCCGAGATGTTGACGCCGAGCACCTCCGACGCCCTGAGCAGCGCCTCTTCCTCGCTCTTGCCCTCGAAGACCTCTTCCCGCATGGTTCTCTCCTTCGGTCCGCCCACCCACCCGGGCCGACCGTCACCCCGCCTTCACCAGCCGCGGTCTCCGGATGTACCACTGTTGCGCGATGGACAGCAGGGTGTTCACCAGGATGTAAAACACCAGTCCCGACGGCAGGAACAGCATGAAGGCCGTGAACATGATGGGCATCATCCACAGCATGATCCGGGCCTGGGTCTGGTCCCCCGTCGTCGGGGTCATCTTCTGCTGAAGGAACATCAGGCCCCCCAGCAGCAACGGCATCACGAAGTACGGGTCCGGGGCCGACAGGTCGTTCACCCACAGGAAGAGGGGCGCCTGGTACAGGTCCACGGCCCCGTAGATCGTCCGGTACAGGGCGATCCAGATGGGCATCTGCAACAGCATCGGAAGGCACCCGCCGAGGGGGTTGACCTTCTCGCGCTTGTAAAGGTCCATCATCGCCTGGTTCATCTTGGCCTTGTCGTCCTTGAACCGCTCGCGGATCTCGTCCATCTTGGGCTTCAGTTCGGACATCCGCCGCATCTGGAGCATGCTCTTGTGGGTCGGGTAGAGCGTGAGGACCTTGACGAGGAGGGTCAGCACGATGATCGCCAGGCCCCACGACGGGATCAGGTCGTAGGACTGCCGCAGAATCCACAGCATCGGCTTGCAGAGGAACCCGAGGACCCAGAAGTTGATCGTGTCGTCGAGCCCCCGGTCCACGGCCTTCAGTTCGTCCAGGTCCTTCGGCCCCATGAACGCCCGGAACCCGAGGTCCCGCACCCGTCCGGGCATCAGCGAGTCGCGGGCCGCCTGGAGGGCGGCCTTCTCGTCCTCGGAGGCCGCGGTCTCGACCGCGCGCGAATACGCCGTCCCCAGGGCGATCACGTCCGCGCCCTCCCCCAGGCCGAAACGCGACCGGGCCGACCCGCACGTCGGCCTCCCCTCGAACCCCGGCCGGCCCGACAGCCAGTCCGGGAGGCACGCGTCCCCGCCGGGCCTCAACGCGAAGTTCTCCCACTGAAGGACCGCGGCCACCGTGCCCGACCGGTCCGCCGTCGCGAGGCACTGGGTCGCCGCGTCCTCCGCGGGGATGGCCGCCATCAGGAAGTACCGGGTGTTGATCCCGACGAAGGACGCCCCCACGCCGAGCCCCTGCTCGCCCCCGGTGACGTCCTTGCGGGCCTTCTGGGTCACCGAACCGGCAGCGCCGCACGCGACCTGCACGAGGTCCGGCGGGGCCGCGAACAGGGTGCCGCACGTCCCGCCGGCGTGTTGAGACGGGTCCTCCCAGGTGTACAGCACGATCCGGGGCCGCCCACGGACCTCCTCCGGGCCCACGTTCCACAGGCGGATGCGGGATTCCAGGACGTATTGCGAGCCCTTCGCCGGGTCCGGAGCGGCCATGCGCCACGTCCGCTCGATGAAGAGCGTGCTGCGATCCACGGCCGGGTCGGGCCAGACCAGAGTCACGGACCGCTCGTCCCGCGACACAAGCGCATAGACGGGGTCCCGGGCGTACAGGCTCCAGAAGTCCCCCTCGACCTCGGGGTGGCGCGGGTCCGACTTCAGCGCGCGCCGGAGGCGGGGCGCCCCCTGCAACTCCTCGAAATGGAGCGAGAACGGATAGAGCGGGGCGTCCCACGTCGAGACCATATCCTTCGGGCCCGCGGCCCGCTTGTAGTCGGGGGGAGAGGGGACCGCCGCGGGGGCGGGCCGCTCCTCCTGATGAAACTGCTCGCGCAGGAGCAGGAACGACCGGATCGTCGCGTGGTAACTGGAGACCTGCGCCCGGAAGACCCCGGGGTTCTCGAGGGTCCAGACCTCCTCGCCGAGGTCCGGCCGGATCGGCGGGGCCTCCTCGGCCGCGGCGCGAGCAGGCCATCCCGCCGCGACGGCGAAGCCGGCCGCCAGCGCCACGAGCACGCGATTCCGATTCCTCGCGGGGGGGACCGGGTCGTACCCCCCCGGATGCCACGGATGGCATCGGAGAATCCGCCGGGTCCCGAGGAAGAGCCCCCTCCAGAGCCCGTGCTGGGACAGAGCCTGGGCCGCGTATTCCGAGCACGACGGTTCGAAACGGCACGAGGGCGGCAGGAATGGCGACACGAGGCGCTGATACATCCGGATGACGAAGACCAGACACAGGGCGAGCCACTGGGTCACGGCCGCGGCCAGGCGTCCCGCCCGGCCCCGCCTCGCACGGTCAGCCGAGAAGCCCCCCCCGTCGAAGGGACTCGAGGACCTCGGATCGAACCCGGGCGAACCCGGGGGCTCGACGAGGCTCGCGTCCGGTTGCGGTTCCACCACGGTCACGATCCCCTCCCTGATCGGGTCGCTCCACCCCGCGCCCGCCCTCCGGGCGCCCGCCCTGCCCCCGCGCGGACTTCCGTCCGGAGGCGGCCTTCACGACCACCACCAGGTCCACCGGGTCCGGCAGGTCCTTCCACGTCAGACGGAAGGTCTCGCGGAGGAGGCGCTTCCAGCGGTTCCTCACGACCGCCGGGCCGACCTTGCGGCCGACCGCCACGCCCAGCCGCGGATGAGCGGCCCCGCCCGGCGCGACGAAGAGCACGAGGTGTTCGGTATGGAGACGCCGCCCTTCGCGCATCGCCCGGGCGAATTCGGGGCTGTGGAGGAGCCGGAAGGACCTCGGGAACCGCCACGTCAATCGGTCTGCCCCGCCCGCTCAACCGCCTCCGGTCGCCCAGGGCCGCCCCCGTCACTTGCCGGGGACCGTCACCGCCAGGACCCGCCGCCCCTTGGCGCGGCGTCGGGCCAGGACCTTGCGGCCGTTGCGGGTTCGCATCCGCACCCGGAATCCGTGCGTCCGCTTTCTCTTCAAGCGGCTGGGCTGATAGGTCCGCTTCATGACCTGCCGTCCTTCGGTCCCCGGTCATCGTCTCGGAGACCGTCGCGAATCGCCATCCGGCCGCCCCGGCCGGTGCGCGATAGTCTAGCGATCGGCCGTGTCCTGTCAAGCAAAAAACACGCCCACGATCCGCCGTCCCGATCTCGGTAGGGCCTCGATCCGCCGCCCCAATCGTGGAGGCGTCCTCACACCCCGCTCCTCGCGTCCAACGTCGCACCGTCAGCGCCACTGTCACTGCCTCTGAACCTGCCCTCTGAACCCGTTTCTGAACTTGCCCAAGGGGCTCGAGGCCCCAGCCTCGCGATGAGTTTCTCCGTAGATCGGGACGGCGGACCTGAGGTCAGCGATTTTCTTGACAATGGGGCGGGCGGATCCTACGCTGTGTCCGTCTCGACAGGCGAACGAGTCGTCTTCCGGAGGGTCTGGACAGGGGGTGCAATGGGGGCCAACGAAACAGGACGCAGGCACGACGAACGCCTGCCGGGCATCTTTCCGGTCGAGTTTGAGGTCCGCGGGCGCCCGGGGACGGGCGTGGCGATCGACCTGTCCCCGAGCGGCCTGAGACTTCGCACGAACCACGAGGTCTCGGACGGACAGACCCTCCACCTGTCGCTGACGGGCCCCGAGGGGTCCCACGCGGAACTCGAGGCCGACGTGCGGTGGGTGATCGAGTTCCCGCCGTTCCTGAATCCCACGTTCGCGTTCGAAGTGGGGCTCCACACGGACCATCCGTCCGAGTCGTTCCTCGGCCTGTTCGACCGGGAGGTCGAGAAGTTCCTCGACTACCGGGACGCCCCGCGGGTCCCGAACCTGGTGCGCGTCGAGGTGTCGGGACCCGGCGTGTGGGAGACGACCTTCGCCCTGAACATCAGCCGCCGGGGGATGTACGTCCGCACGGACCGTCCACTCGAGCCCGGCCAGTACGTGGAGGTCCGGGTCCTTCTCCCTCGCGAGGCCGACCCCATCCCGATCCGGATGGAGGTCGTCCACTCGCTCGACCGCGCGCGGGCCGAGGAGATGGGGACCCTGCCGGGCGTGGGGTTGCGTGTGACGCCCCTCCCGCAGGACCTGAAGGACCGCTATTTTGGATTCTGTGAGTATCTTGAAAATCGCTTCTTGAATCAGTAGGCCTCAATCCCGCGGTCCACCGTCCCGATCTACGAAGAAACTCGACGCGGACCTGGAGCCGCGAGCCCCCTGGACATGTTCAGGAACAGGTTCAGAGGTCAGGTTCAGAGACAGTGACAGTGTCAGTGTCAGTGTCAGTGTCACGTTGGTCGCGAGGGGCGGAGCCATGACGACGGGGCCACGTGCAACGCGACCCCGGATCCCGGACCCCGGACCCCGGATCCCGGATGCCGGACCCCGGATGCCGGAGCCCGGGACGGGTTCCGTGGACAGGTTCAGTGACAGGAAACAGTGGCAGCGGACAGTGACAGGGGCAGTGGCAGTGCCACGTTGGACGCGACGAACGGCCCCTGACGACAAAGCCACGTCCCCCGCGACCCCGGACCCCGGACGCCGGACCCCGGACCCCGGATCCCGGATGCCGGAGCCCGGGACGGGTTCCGTGGACAGGTTCAGTGACAGGAAACAGTGGCAGCGGACAGTGACAGGGGCAGTGGCAGTGCCACGTTGGACGCGACGAACGGCCCCTGACGACAAAGCCACGTCCCCCGCGACCCCGGACCCCGGACGCCAGCCTTGGAAGTCGCGGCCCCAGGGTGGTGAAATGAAACGAAGCAGATTTCATGTCTATTCGGGGACTTGCGGAAACTGATGGCGGATTCGGGCGGCCTTGTCTGCTTGTGGACTCCGTTCTACCATCCCGCACCGTGGACACACGCGAACCAGCCTCCCGAACACTGGACGCCCTGGTCCTGTGCGGACTCGCCGTCCTGGTCGCGACGACCTGCCTGCGTTCTTACCGGCCGTACACCTTTCTCTTCCGGGACGGATCGTTCTACGCCCAGACCAACCGGTCCATCGCCCGAGGCCTGACGCTGCGGCAGGAGGAGTTCCAGCCGCGGTCGTGGTACGACGGAAGCCTGCCCTGGTACCGGAACCTCGACGTGGCCTGGAGCAACGTGTCGGTCGGTTCGGGCGGCGAGTGGTTTCCGAAGCACTCGATCCTGATGCCCATCGCCTCGACACCGTTCTTCGTCGTCCTCGGCGTGGACGGACTCCTGGTCTTCAACGCGCTGGCCATGGTCCTGGCGCTGTTTTTCGGGTACCGCCTGGCGGCGCGGTTCTCGCCGCCCGAGGCCGCGGCCGTCGCCGTGTTCGTGGTCTCGGGGTGTCCGCTGGTGCCGTACCTGACCTACGCTTACAGCCACGACGTCTTCTACGCGGCGCTCGCGGCCGGGGGGTGCGAGGCGCTCGCGTCCCGCCGGCCCGGCGCCGGCGGGTTTCTGCTCGGCCTGTCCGTGGTCGCCAAGGTGACCAACGTCCTGGTCGCGGCCCCCCTCGCCCTGGCCCTCGCGGGCCGGGACCGGCGGGCCTTCCGGAGGGCCGTCGCGTTCGGGGCCGCTCCCCTGGCCGCCTTCGCCGCGGCCAACTGGGTGATGTACGGTTCGCCCCTCGCGACCTCGTATCACCGGATCCTGACGGTGCGGCAGGGGACGCCCTCGGTCGAGACCTGGGACGTGTTCGGAACCCCGTTGGTCGAGGGCCTCCGCCGGTTCTTCCGTCCATCCGCGGAAGGGGAACTCGCCCAGATGGCGCTTCTCCCGCTCGCGGCCTACCTCGGGGGGTCGCCCTTCCTGGCCCGCCGGACCCGGGCCCTGGCCGTCGCGCTGGTCGTGTCTCTCGCCGGGTTCCTGGTCGTCTTCGCGAAGTACCGGTACGGCGGCGCGCGCTTCTTCATGCCCTGGCTGGTCCTGTCGCTCACGCCCGGGGCGGCCCTGCTCGATGGCGTGGTCTGCGGGGCCTCGGTGGTGCGGGAACGGACCTGGTGCCGGTGGACGACCCGCGGCCGCCGCCTGGCCGCGTGGGCCGTCGCGATGGTCGCCGCTGGGGCCGTCGGATGGTCCTGGTGGGCCGGACGACCCCGACCGACCGCCTCGATGGCTCGAGATGTCGAGCGCCTCGATGTCCGTCTTGATGATATTCCATGTGATTATTTCAATATGAGCCACATGAAGTGGGAGTGCAGCCACCTGGACCCGGGCGGGCGATACTACGTCGGCCTGGCCCTCGGCGACGAGTGCCCGGGAATGGAGGGACCGGTCCTGGTCATCCCCGCACACCCCGGCGGGAAGACCCGCCGGGTCCGCTGGTCCCCGCAGGTCGCCGGCGCGAGGGCGCGCGTCGCCTGGACGTGGGACAAGACGCCGCCGGGCCCAGACGCCCGTTGGACCCTGCGGGTCGGGGAGAGCGCCGACCTCGAGATGGAATCCTCGGGGCCTCTGACCGTCACCGAGGTCCCCGGACCGGTCACGCCGGGACAGGACATCGTCTTGACGGTCCCTCCCGGTCGCGATGCGCGGGTCCTGTGCGTCTCCCTGGAGGTCGTCGAATGACGCTCCACGCCGGGCAGGGGGCCGCACCGAAATGACCGCCGACCTGTTCATCCCGTGCCTCGTGGACCGGTTCCTGCCCGAGGTCGGGCTCGCGACCGCGGACTGCCTGCGCGCCGCGGGGTGCGTGGTCCGCTACGACCCGGGACAGACGTGCTGCGGGCAGGTCTTCGTCAACGCCGGTCGGCCGCGCGACGCGACCCCCCTGGCCCGGGCCTTTGTCCGGCGCTTCGCGGACTCCGAGGCCGTCGTGGGTCCCTCCTGGTCCTGCGTGGAGATGGTCCGGGAGGGCTACCGGGAGGTCCTCGACGACCCCGGGCTCGCCCGCGAGTGGGAGGCATTGAGGCCCCGGGTGTACGAGGTCGTGGACTTCCTGACCCGCGCGTGCGGCGCCAGAAACTGGCCGGGCCGGCTCCGGGCCCGCGCGGTCCTGCACTGGTCGTGTCACATGCCGAGGGACGAGGCGGTCCGACGGGCCGCGGAGGACCTCCTCGCCGGCGTCCCGGGCCTGACACTCCTGCCGCGCCCACCGGACGAGTGCTGCGGGTTCGGGGGGGTCTTCATGGCGTCGTGGCGCGAGGTCTCGGCCTCGATCGGGCGCCGCCGGATCGAGACCCTGACGCGCGAAAACCCCGACCTCGTCGTGCTCGGGGAACCCGGATGCCTCCTCCAGTTGCGCAGCGTGGCCCCCCCGGGCCTTCGCGTCCTGCACGCGGCCGAGGTCCTCGCGGCGTCCATCCGGGGGGAGCCATGAGGGACGACCCCCGCGACCTCCGGCGAAACGCCGCGACCGCGACGCGCGACGAATCCCTGCAAGCCGCGGTACGCAAGGCCTGCGACCATGCCGTGTCGGCACGGGCCGCGGCCCTGGCCCGCCTGCCCGACCCCGAGGGGGCGCGCCGGGCCGCGACCGAGGCCCGGACCCGCAGCGCGCAACGGATGGGGGACCTGGTCCGGGAACTCTCAAGGCGCCTGGCGGCCCGAGGAATCATCGTCCACCGGGCCGCGACTGCCGACGAGGCCCGCCGGGTGGTCGGGGACCTCGCCCGGTCCCGCGGGGTGCGCTCGGTGGTCAAGGCCAAGACCATGACCGGGGAGGAGGCGGACCTGGCCCGCGCGCTCGAGTCCGCGGGATGCCGGGTCGTCGAGACGGACCTCGGCGAGTTCATCGTGCAGTTGCGGGGGGAGCCGCCCTCCCACATCCTGGCGCCCGCCCTGCACCTGTCGCGGGCCGACATCGGACGGCTGTTCGCGCGGCGCCTGGGCATGGAGCCGACCGACGACCCGGCCGCGATGGCCGCCTTCGCGCGCCGCCACCTCAGGGCCGAGTTCCAGTCCGCGGACATGGGCGTGATCGGGGTCAACCTCGCCGTGGCCTCCACGGGGGACCTCGTCACGGTCAGCAACGAGGGCAACGCCCGCCTGTGCGCGACGCTGCCGCCGCTGTTGGTTGCGTTCATGGGGATCGAGAAGGTCGTGGCCGCCCCCGAGGACGCGGCCGCGGTCTTGCGGGTCCTGCCCCGCAACGCCACCGGCCAGACCGCGACCGCCTACGTCAGTGTGTTGCGCGGCCCCGCGCCGGCCGGCGAGCCGTTCGGCCCCCGCGAGGTCCACCTGGTCCTGCTGGACAACGGGCGTTCGCGCCTCGCGGCGGACCCGGACCTGAAGGACATCCTGCGGTGCATCCGGTGCGGGGCGTGCCTGAACGTCTGTCCGGTGTACCGGACCATCGGGGGGCACGCGTACGGGACCACCTACCCTGGACCCATGGGGATCCTGTGGACCGCGGGACTCGCGGGCGTGACGCGCGCGCGGGACCTGGCCGACGCCTCGACCCTGTGCGGGGAGTGCACGCGCGTCTGCCCGGTGGGGATTGACCTCGCCGGGGTCATCCGGAGGCTGCGCGCCCGGGTCCGGAGGCCCTTCCTGCGGCGGGTGGTGTTCGCGGCGGCGCGGTGGGCCCTGGCGAGCGCGGCCCGGTTCGAGGCCGCGGGACGCGCGGTCGCGTGGATCGCTCGGACATGGCCTCGGGTCTTCCGGAGGGTCGCGCGGTGGGCGGGCTGGACCACGCCGGAGGACCTCCCCGTCCCGGCGCCCAGGTCTTTCAGGCGGCTGTGGGGCCGTGGCCTCCCCCACCAATCGGACGGTCCGCCGGACCGTCCTCCCCAGGCTCGCCCTCTTCGAGGGCTTCGCCTGGCAGATGGGGTTCCGGTCGGAGCGGCTTCGCGTCGGTTGGGGGCCGAGGAGACCCAGGCATCGGGACTCCCGGACCGGACCCCGACCCTCCGGGCGGACTCCGGATCCGACCAGGACCCCGACCGCCTGACCCGCTTCCTGGCCCGGTTCGGCGAGGCCTCGGGCGAGGTGGTGCGGGCCGGGGACGTGAGCAGCGGGATGAGGGCGGTGGCGGCCCGGGTCCGCCCGGACGCGGCCCTCGTGTCCGGGGACGCGGAGGTCCAGGGCGCCGCGGAGGCCCTTCAAGCCCTCGCGGTCCGCGTCCTGCCCGAGTCCGGCGCCCCCCGGGACGAGGCGGCTCGCGCGGACCTCGGGGTCACCGGGTGCGAGGCCCTCGTCGCGGAGACCGGGTCGGTCCTCCTGGCCCACCCGGAGGGTCGGGCCGCCTCCCTGCTGCCGGACACGCACGTGGTGGTCGCGAGGCCCGACCAGGTCGTGGCGTCGCTCGAGGACGCCCTGGCGCGAATCCGCGACCGGGACGGGTCCTCGTTCACACTCGTCACGGGCCCGAGCCGCACGGCCGACATCGAGAAGACGCTGGTCATGGGCATGCACGGCCCGAGGCGGCTTATACTCCTGCTCCTCGGGGCGGAGGACCCGGAGGGCCGCCCCACCCGTTTGTGAAAGGGAGTAATTGCGATGATGATCAAAGACCTGTTGAACGACGCGACCGGGAAGATCGTGCTTCTGGTCTTCGACGGCCTGGGCGGCGCGCCGTTTCCGGGCCGGGGGACCACGGAACTCGAGGCCGCCCGCATCCCCCACCTGGACGCCCTGGCCCGGCGGTCCGCATGCGGGCTCATGGTCATGGTGGACCACGGCATCGCGCCCGGGTCCGGCCCCGGCCACATGGCCCTGTTCGGATACGACCCCGTGGCGACCGAGGTGGGGCGCGGCGTGCTCGAGGCCCTGGGCGTGGGTCATCACCAGGCCCCGGACGAGTTGTCGGCGCGCGGCAACTTCGCGACCCTGGACCCGGGCACGGGCGCGATCACGGACCGACGAGGCGGCATCCCGACCCAGGAACGCAACCGGGAACTCGTGGCCCTCCTGAACGACCGCGTGCGGGTCCCGGGCTACGAGGTCCAGTTCCTGTCCGGCAAGGAGCACCGCTTCGTGTTCATCTTGAAGGGTCCGGGGCTCGCGGACCGCCTGACCGAGACGGACCCCCAGGTCACCGGGGTCCCGCCCCCGCCCGTGCGCGCCCTGGACCCCGGGTCTGAGGTCGCGGCCCGCGTCGTGAACCAGGCCCTGGACTCGATCCGGGAGGCCCTGCGCGACGCGACCCCGCAGAACTTCGTCCTCTTGCGGGGGTTCGCCACGGTCCCGCGCATCGAGCCCTTCCGAGACCGCTACGGCCTGCGGGCCGCGGCCATCGCCACCTACCCCATGTATCGCGGGATCGCGGCCCTCGTGGGGATGGACGTGCTCGACACGGGGCCGACCTTCGCGGACCAGGTGGCCGTGCTCCGGAATCACTTCAGTTCATATGATTTTTTCTTCGTGCACGTGAAGGGAACGGACTCGGCCGGCCACAAGGGGGACTTCGATGGCAAGGTCCGGGTCCTCGAGGAGTGCGACCGCCTGGTTCCGGACATCGAGGCCCTGGACCCCGCGGTCCTGATCGTCACGGGGGACCACTCGACGCCCGCAGCCCTCAAGGACCACTCCTTCCACCCCGTCCCGGTGCTGATCCGGGCCTCGACCGCGATCCCGTCCGGCGCGGACCGCTTCACCGAGGCCTCGTGCGCCCGCGGGGTCCTCGGGGTCTTCCCCGGGGTCAAGTTGATGCCGCTCGCCCTGGGCTACGCGGGCCGCCTGAAGAAGTTCGGGGCGTAGGGTCGCGCGGGGGTCATGAGCCGGCGGGGCGGGTCTTCTGCATGAAGTTCATGGCCATCGCGACCATGGAGGCCACGTCCGCGACGTTGGCCGGGACCACGAGCGTGGTGTCGCTCGCGTTCGCGAGGTCCCCGAACTTGGTCAGGTACTGCTCGGCCACACGCAACTGCACGGCCTCGAGCCCGCCTCGGACCTGGATCGTCTCGGCCACGCGGCGGATCCCCTCGGCCGTCGCCGTCGCCACGGCCAGGATCGCCGCGGCCTGACCCTCGGCCTCGTTGATCTGCTGCTGCTTCTTCGCCTCGGACGCCTTGATGACCTGCTGCTTCTGGCCCTCGGCCACGTTGATCGCCGCGTCGCGCTCGCCCTCGGAGGTCAGGATCATGGCCCGCTTCTCGCGCTCGGCCCGCATCTGCTTCTCCATGGCCGCGAGGATGTCCTTGGGCGGGGTGATGCTCTTGATCTCGTAGCGCAGGACCTTGACGCCCCAGGGCTCGGACGCCTTGTCCAGTTCCAGGACGACCGAGGCGTTGATGTTGGTGCGTTCCTCGAAGGTCCGATCCAGGTCAATCTTGCCGATCTCGCTTCGCAGCGTGGTCTGGGCGAGTTGCGTCAGGGCGTACACGTAGTCCGAGATGCCGTAGGAGGCGCGCTCGGGGTTCATCACCTTCAGGTACAGGACGCCGTCAATCCCGACCTGCACGTTGTCCCGCGTGATGCAGACCTGCTCCGGGATGTCCACCGCGACCTCCTTCAGGAGGTGGCGGTACCGGATCGAGTCAATGAAGGGAACCAGGATGTGGAACCCGGCCTCCAGGGTCGCGTGGTAGCGACCCAGGCGCTCGACCACGTAGGCATGCTGCTGGGGCACGACCACCGCGGTCTTCGCGATGACGATCAGGACGACCACCGCCAGGACACCGAACACGATCAGGGCTTCCATGTCCGCTCCTTTCCGTCCATGAAACCATCGTCACGACTCCTCGGCCTCGACGTGCAGGGTCAGGCCCTCGACCCGGACCACGCGACAGCGCTCCCCGTCCGGGATCGGCGCCGCCCCCGCGTTGCGCGCGCCCCACACGCTCCCGCGCAGTTCCACCCGGCCGTGACCGCCCGCCGGGATCGTCCCCCGGGCCGAGGCGACCTCGCCCACGATGGGGTCCACCCGGGGACCGTCCTGGGGCCTCGCCTTGATGCGTCGCAGGATCGGCCCCCGGAATACGAGCAGGGTCACGACCGAGAGGGCCGAGAAGACCCCCAGTTGCGCGGGGAGCCCGACCCCGTCGGCGGCGCCGACCCAGGCCCCGACCACCAGGGCCGCGAAGCCGAAGAACAGGAAGAACACGCCCGGGGTCAGCAGTTCGAGGACCAGCAGGGCCAACCCGGCCACGACCCACAGCCACCACGTCATCGCGTTCCGCCCCTGTTGTTCCGGATCGAGACGGTGCGAGCGTACCGGGACGGATGCCGGGAAGTCAAGAACGGTCTGGTCGCCCCGGCTCCGAGGCCCGGGTGAAGTACGACCGGACCTCGCCGGGGCGCTCGGGAGGGGCGGTCCAGGTCCGGAAGCCCTTGCGCCG
>DYKK01000046.1:5262-15071 GCA_020722625.1 Anaeromyxobacter dehalogenans | reverse complement strand
GGCACCCCTCCGCGCATTTGACGGACCGGGGTGGATGGGATACAACCGCCGCGTTGTCGCAGTGGGTCTCCCGGCCCGTCCGGCGGCGACCGGGAGAAAAGGAGGTTTCATGATCGCCTTGATCGTCGTTCTGGCCGTCCTGGTCGTCCTCGTCCTCGCGTTCGTCGTCATTTACAACCGGCTCGTGACGTTCCGGAACCAGTTCAAGAACGCCTTCGCCCAGATCGACGTCCAGTTGAAGCGGCGCTACGACCTGATCCCGAACCTCGTCGAGACCGCGAAGGGCTACATCAAGCACGAGCGCGAGGCCCTCGAGGCGGTGACCAAGGCCCGCTACGAGGCGATGAGCGCGGCGAAGGCCGCGGCCGCGAACCCGGGCAACCCCGAGGCCATGACCGGGCTGACCCAGGCCGAGGGGATATTGACCGGGGCCCTGGGGCGGCTCCTCGCGGTGGTCGAGAACTATCCGGACCTCAAGGCCAACCAGACCATGCTGTCCCTGATGGAGGAACTGACCTCCACCGAGAACAAGGTCGCCTTCGCGCGGCAGGCATTCAACGATTCCGTCACGGCCTACAACGTCGCGCGCGAGAAGTTCCCGGCGACCTTGGTGGCGGCGATGTTCGGCTTCGGTGAGGCCGAGTTGCTCCAGTCCACCGAGTCGGCCGAGGAGCGCAAGGCGCCGAAGGTGCAGTTCTGATGCCTGCGAACTTTTTCGAAAACCAGGAGCGGGCGCGCAAGCACACCTTCTGGTTGGTCCTTTTGTTCGCGCTCGCCGTGGCCGGGATCGGGGTCACGATCTATCTGGTGGTCGCGTTCGGGCTCGGGCAGGCCGGCCGGAGGGACGCCGGCCAGGTGCTCGGGGTCCCGTGGGACCCGGAGTTGTTCTACTGGGTCATGGTCGCGACCGTCGGGTTCATCGGGCTCGCGAGCCTGTTTCGCGTCCTGTCTTTGCGCGAGGGCGGCGGGGCCGTGGCGCGGATGCTCGGGGGCCGTCTTGTGTCGCGCGACACGGGTGACCTGGCCGAGCGACGTCTTCTGAATATCGTGGATGAAATGTCCATCGCGTCGGGTATCCCGGTCCCGGAGGTCTATGTCCTCGACCAGGAGCCCGGGATCAACGCCTTCGCGGCCGGGTACTCGGTCGAGAACGCGGTCGTGGCGGTCACGCGCGGGGCGCTCGAGACCCTCAACCGCGACGAACTGCAAGGGGTCATCGGGCACGAGTTCAGCCACATCCTGAACGGGGACATGCGCCTGAACCTGCACCTGATCGGGGTCCTCTTCGGGATCCTCGCCATCGCCGTGGTGGGGCGGTTCATCCTGTACTCGGTGCGGACCTCGTCGGCCCGGCGGAACAAGGGCGTGCCGGCGGTCGTCCTGCTGGGTCTGTCCCTGATGCTGATCGGGTACATCGGGGTGTTCGTGGGGCGCCTGATCCAGGCCGCGGTCAGTCGCCAGCGCGAGTTCCTGGCGGACGCCTCGGCGGTCCAGTTCACGCGGAACCCGGCCGGGATCGGCGGGGCCCTGCTGAAGATCGCGGGGCTGGAGCGGGGGTCCGCCGTCGAGGCCCCGCGCGCGTCCGAGGCCGCGCACCTCTTCTTCGGGGAGGGGGTGCGCTCGATGTTCGGGCTGTTGGCCACGCACCCGCCCATCGAGGAGCGCGTCCGCCGCATTGACCCGGCCCTGCTCGCCGGGGTCCGGACCGAGGCGGGCGGGCGGGCCGCCGCGAGCGTGGAAGGGGGAGCGGCGGGTCCGGCCGGGACACCGGCGTCGCGGGTCGGCGTGGCCGGACTGACCGGGGGGGCGTCGCGGGTCGTCCGCGCGGAACCCGGGGAGGTCGCCGCGCGCGTGGGGACCCTGGACCCGACCGTGGTCGCGTTCGCCTCCGACCTGATCGCGGCCCTGTCGGTCCCGGTGAGTCAGGCCCTCCAGACGCCGGAGGGCGCGGCCCGTCTGGTGTGCGCGCTTTTGCTGGACGCGGACGGGGAGGTCCGCAACCTGCAACTGCAGGCGCTGGGCCAGCGAGGCGAGGACGCCCGGGAGGTCGAGGGGCTCGCCGGCGAGATGGGGGACAAGGGTCCGACCTTCGCGCTCGCCCTGATCGAACTGGCGGCGCCGGCCCTGGGCGCGTGGCCCCGCGAGCGGCGGGAGGAGTTCCTCGGGACGGTCGAGGCCCTGATCCAGGCGGATCGGCGGGTGACGCTCTTCGAATTCGGGATGCGCTGGCTTCTGACGAGGCGCCTGAGGAAGGGGGCCGGACCGGTGCGCCCGGTCTATCGGTGCATCGAGAGGGTGGCCTGGGAGGCCGGGCACGTGGTCGCGGCCGTGGCGCGGGCCGGGAACCCGGGCGATGACGCCGCGGCCCAGGCCGCGTTCCGCCTGGGCCTCGAGCACCTGGGGGCGGGGCGGGCGGAGGAGATGTCCCGCGAGTTCTGGGTGGGGAACCTCGGGGGCCTGGACGAGGTCGGGAAGGCCCTGGACCACCTGGTCCTTGCGAGCCTCGGGGTGAGGCGGCGAGTCGTGGAGGCCGTGGCGCATTGCGCGCTGGCGGACCGGAAGGTCACGATGGAGGAGGCCGAGGTCCTGCGGCTCGTCTCCATCGCGCTGGGCCTGCCCCTCCCACCGTGGGTGGAAACCGGCGCGTAGAGGACTCCTCGTGCCCCGCGGGCGCGGGGGAAGTGAACGGGAGGGATGACGATGGCGTGGAAACTCTGGATCAACGTGTGTTGCCTGGTCGGATTCTCGCTCGCCGCGGTGGCCTGCGGCGGAGGAGGCGGGACCTCGGGCGGGTGCACGGACCAGGACGGGGACGGGTACGGGCAGGGTCCCGGGTGCAAGGGCGTGGACTGTGACGACTCGAACGCCCAGGCCTACCCGGGCGCGGTCGAAATCTGCGGCAACGGCCGGGACGAGAACTGCGACGGGGACGATTCTCAGTGCGCGCCCGCGTGCACGGACCAGGACGGGGACGGGTACGGGCAGGGTCCCGGGTGCAAGGGCGTGGACTGTGACGACTCGAACGCCCAGGCCCACCCGGGCGGGGTCGAGGTCTGCGGCAACGGGGTGGACGACGACTGCGCGGGCGGGGACGCCCCGTGCTCGCAGTACTGCACGGACCACGACGGGGACGGGTACGGAGAGGGTCCGGCGTGCCAGGGAGCGGACTGCAACGATTTCGACTCGTCCGTCCACCCAGGCGCCTCCGAGGTCTGCGGAAACAAGGCCGACGAGGACTGCGACGGCCAGGACCTCGAGTGTACGGTGCAATGTACGGACGGGGACGGAGACGGATACGGGGACGGGCCGGACTGCAAGGGACCCGACTGTAACGACTACAACCAGAAGATTCATCCCGGCGCCACGGACCTGTGCGGAAACGGGGTGGACGAGGACTGCAGCGGCCAGGACAACGAGTGCCCGGCGACCTGCACGGATGCCGACGGGGACGGGTACGGGACCGGCGCGACCTGCAAGGGGCCTGACTGCGACGACGGGGACCCGGCCGCGCACCCCGGCGCGTCTGAGACCTGCGGCAACGCGAAGGACGAGGACTGCGACGGCCAGGACCAGCCCTGCGCATCCTGCACCGACAAGGACGGCGACGGGTACGGGGTGGGGTCGGCCTGCCAGGGACCGGATTGCGACGACGGGAATCCGGCCGTGCATCCCGGCGCGCCGGAGACCTGCGGCAACGCGAAGGACGAGGACTGCGACGGCGAGGACAAGGCGTGCGTGCTCGATTGCACGGACGCGGACGGGGACGGCTACGGCCAGGGAAAGGACTGCCTGGGACCGGACTGCAACGACCACGACAAGGCGGTCTTCCCGGGGGCCAAGGAACTGTGCGGAAACGGGATTGACGAGGACTGCGACGGCCAGGATCCGGCCTGCACGACCCAGTGCCAGTCCGACGCGAACTGCCCGAGCGGCCAGGTGTGCGACCTCTCGGCGGGCCAGTGCCGTTTCGCCAAGGTGTGGGAATGGTGGGCCCCGAGGTTCCATGTGGACGTCCACACGAAGGCCCTGGACGCGGGGAAACTGTGGGACCTGTTCACGCGCTTCGATTTCGACGGGGACTGGGTCGGGACCAACAACGACGCGCACGTGGACCAGTACGACAAGCCGGCCGTGGTGTATTACTCCTTCGTCAAGACGCAGACCCACTGGTACATTGGATATCACCTGTATTTTCCGGTGCGCTGGGCCGTGTCGTGGGTGGGGCTCGGCGGCCCGGAGATCAAGGTTGAAAACGCGATGCAGGGCGTGCTCCTCGTCGTGGAACGCGACGGAAGCACCTACGGCAAGCCCATCCTGATGGAGACCACGTCCGAGGGCACCTTCCGGCAGTACAAGTTCGCGGGGATCGCCCTGAGCGGGGGGATCGAGTCCGTGGACGGGCAGGTCAAGTTCGATGCGAGCGGTCACCACCCGATCGTCTATGTGGACAGCGAGACCCACGCGGTCTCGGCCGCCGGGAAGGACTGGGACACGGCCGGCTTCCCCGGCGGGGACGGGGTCTCGTATTTCCTGGGGTTCCAGGCGTCCGAGCCGGTGGACTTCACGGGGGTGACGGCCACGGGGTACGCGCTCGAATCGCTGCGCGACTCGCTGTGGTCCCGCCGCTTCGAGATCTCGTCCGCGGGCAAGCCTTTCAGCGCGTTCGGCCTGTTCGCCTGCGACGACCACTGCGGTGCCTCGGCGGTCGCGCCGTGGCGGGCCGCGGACGTCAACCTGATCACGATGCGGGGGGAGTTCTTGTTCAATCCCGCGGACCATGTGCGGCGGCTCTTCGCCCAGGGGTGGGGAGCGTTCTCGTACCAGTACGAGTACAACCCGTACGTGTACAAGGTCACCCTGCACGACCTGGAGGTTCTGCAGGACGCGGACTCGTCGCTCCTGTGGGGCAAGGGGTCGGACATCTACCTGGTTCTGTGGTTGCGCGACGGGAGCGGGGCGTGGCATCCGGTTCTGCACCAGCCGGGGGCGTACCCCTACGGCGGGGGCTACCAGAACTCGTGGCAGAAGACAGACGTTCCGGCCGACACCCTCCTCGACCTGCCCACGGAGATGGGCCGGACCTACTTCTACGGCATCCGGACCATGGACACGGACCAGTTCGGGATCGAGGTACGGGACGCGGACGTGGACGCGGACGACTGGCTCATGGACCCCGGGGAGACATTCTACGCGGACGTTACCGGAACAGAATTTCTCGATTTCGTCCTCTCCAACATGTACGTCATGATCGAGGAGGACATCGGCTTGTGAAACGCGAGGCCGGGGACGACGCGACGGGTCGAGCACGGCCAGCGCCGGTCGAACGCGATTGCCATCGCCCGGGGTCCCTGGTAGGGTAGGGCCGGTTGTTCGCCGGGATGGATGGGATCGGACCCAGGAGGGAAACGCAATGAAAAAATCATGCGTCCTGGTCGCAATGGGGTGCCTCCTGATCGCGGACACGGCCCTGGCCCAACGGGCGAAGCGTCGGCCCTCCGCGGACGCCGCGGTCCTCGAGACCTTGATCGAGGACCAGGACACCCTGAACACCCTTACAACCGCCCACACCCGCCAGATCAAGGAACTCGAGGAACGCATCGCGGACCTCGAGAAGCAACTCGACCGGATGAAGGGCCCGGTCGAGGAGGCCGCGCAGGTCCGGGAGGAGGTCGCCGCCATCCGGGCGGAACTCGACGCGCTGAAGGCGCGCGAGGCGGAACTCTCACAGCGCGTCAAGACCGAGGACGGGCAGGCGGACCAGGCGTGGTTCCAGCCGCGGTTCGAGCTGCGGGTCCGCCCGGAGGTCCACGACAACAAGACGGACCTGCTCGGCGGCGCGGACGACGACGACCTCTTCTATTTGCAACGCCTGAGGGTCGGGGCGGTGCTGAAGCCCCTGAAGAACGTCCGCGCGGTCGCCGTGATCCAGGACTCGCGCCGGTGGGGCGAGGAGGCGAGCACCACGTCCAACGAGGAGAACCTCGACCTGCACGAGGGGTACGTCGAGGTCCGGGACATCCTGACGCCGGGGCTCGGGTTCCAGGCGGGGCGCATGGAGTTGGCGTACGGGGCGGAGCGCCAGGTCGGCCCCTTCGACTGGAGCAACGTCGGCCGGGCCTTCGATGGCGCGAGGCTGTTCTACGAGCGGCCGCACCTGATCCAGGTGGACGCCTTCGCGACCATCGTGAAGGACCAGGGGCGCACGGGAGGGGCCAACACGGACTTCTTCGGACTGGTCGCCCGGTCGGACTACGTCTCGTCCCTGGACCTCGAGGCATACGGGTTCTTCCTGTACAACGACCTCCCGCCCGCGGTCGAGAAGATCGGGACGATCGGGGCGCGGGTCGTGGCGCGGCCGGTCACGGGTCTGACCCTCGAAGGCGAGGCCGCGGTCCAGTTCGGCCGGTCCCGACAGGCGGGACAGGCGAGGCTCGGGACGAACGATCACCTGGCGACCGCCTACTTCGCGCAGGTTTTGTACCAGGTGTCCGTGCCCACGTCCCCGACCGTGGGGCTCTTCTTCTACAGCGCCTCGGGGGACGCGGACCCGACCGACGGGCGCAACGTGGCCTACCGGGTCCTGTTCCCGACGGGTCACGGGATGCTCGGGTTCATGGACCTGTTCCAGTGGACTGGAACGGTGGACGTGGGGCCGACGGTCCGGGTCACGCCGCTTTCGGAGGTCTCGCTCCGGCTCGACTATCACCTGTTCTTCCTGTCCTCGAACGGGGGCGTCCTGGCGAACACCCTCGGGGGGACGGCCGTGTTCCCGGCGGACCAGGGCCGGTTTCTCGGCCAGGAACTCGATTTCGTGGCGCGCTGGCGGGCCCTCGACCCGTTGACCCTCGAAGTCGGGTACTCGTTCTTCAAGCCGGGCAAGGTGACCGGCAAGGCCCTGGTGGCCCACGAGGACGGGCGGACCGTGGCGCTGGGGAGCGACCTCGCCCACTGGGCGTTCTTCCAGGGGACCCTGTCGTTCTGACGAGGCCGGGATGCAGGGCCGGACCGGCGAACGACCGTTGAGCCCATCCAACCACCCGCCGTCGCAGTCGGTCGCGGTCGAGTTCGCGAGCCGCACCGACGTCGGCCGCGTCCGCAGCCGGAACGAGGACAACCTCGCGGTCGTCCCGGAACTGAACGCCTTCATCGTGGCGGATGGGATGGGGGGGCACAAGGGGGGTGACGAGGCGTCGCGTCAGGCCTGCCTGGCCATCGAGGACTACCTCCGGGCGCGCGCGTCGGTGGTCCGGGGGTACGACGGGGACCCGCGGCCCGTCCGCCGGCGGGAGGTGGTCCGCCTGCTCCAGGAGGCGATCCGATCGGCCAGCGAGCGGATCGTCCTGGAGGCGGAGGTTCACCCGGACCGGCAGGGGATGGCGACCACGGTCGTCGTCGCGGTCCTGGCCGGGGGGAGGGCCTTCGTGGCCCACGTGGGCGATTCGCGGGCGTACCTGCTGCGGGACGGGGACGCGGACCTCCTGACCGAGGACCACTCGCTGTTCTTCGAACTCGTGCGCCAGGGACGCTTGTCCCGGTCGGCGATGTCGTCGTTCCCGTATCGGAACGTGGTCACGCGGGCCCTCGGGATCCGCGGGTCCGCGACGGCGGACATCGTGGACTTCGATCTGTGGCCGCGGGACCGGTTGCTCCTGTGCACCGACGGGCTCCACTCGTATCTCGACGAGGCGATGGTGGCCCGCATGGCCGGGGCCGGCGATCCCGGGGCGAACGGTCGGGCCGGGCGCGTCCGTGAGGCCGTGAGGCGCCTCGTGGACCACGCGAACGAGAGCGGCGGGAACGACAACATCACCGCCATCCTGATTGACGTGCTGCGGGTGTCCGGGGACGAGGCGGTCCTGCGCGCGCGGGGGCGTGTGATCGCCTCCCTGCCGATCTTCGCGACGCTCCCGCTCGCGGATCGGATGCGGCTCGCGTCCCTGTGCGACCCGCGGATCCTGGAGGACGGCGAGGTCCTCTTCCGGGAGGGCGACGGCGCCGACGGCCTGTACGCGGTCCTGGAGGGGGAGATCGAGGTCCGGCGGGGCGGTGATCGGATCGCGGCGTTCGGACCGGGCCATGAACTGGGCGAGATGAGCCTCCTCGAGAGACACCAGCGCCTGGTCACGGGGGTGGCGACCCGGCCGTCCGAGGTCCTGTTCCTGTCGCGAGCCACCTTCGACGCGGTGATCCGCCGGTCGCCGATCCTCGCGTCCCGGCTCCTGGCGAACCTGGTCCGCGTGCTGGCCCATCGCCTGCGCGACACGAACGACGAACTCGCGATCCTGCGCGCGCACTGCGAGAGCGAGGGTCTGGCCCCCCCCGCCCTGATCCCGTCGGACCTGCTTGAGGAGGACCGAGGATGAGGGGACGCGTCCTGCTCCTGGCCGTGGTCGTCGTCTCGACCCTCGGGGCGTGCAAGTCCTCGGGAAGGCACCGGCCGGCCGCGGCGCGTGAGGGTCTGAGCGGCGGAGTCCTGGTCTTCGAGGACGACTTCGAACGGGAGGCCCTCGGTGACCGGTGGATGAACCGGTCGGGCCGCTGGCACATCGCTCGGGCGGGCCGGGAGGGCCGCGTGGGGGTCCAGGGCGACCGGAACGAGGGGTTGTGGCTCGACTTCGCGTTGCCGGAACGCGTCCGGATCGAGTTCGACGCGCGCGCCGGAAGCGACGAGGGGGACCTGAAGTGCGAGGTCTTCGCGCTGGAGCCCCGGCACCAGGCGGGGTATGTCGTCATCCTCGGCGGCTGGAGAAACACGGTCAGCGTGATCGCGCGGCTGGACGAGCACGGCGAGGACCGCCTGGAGTCCCCGGCGCGCGCCGAGAAGGGGCGCACGCACCACTGGACCCTGATCCGGGTGTCGGACACCTTGCGCTGGTACGTGGACGGAACGCTCGTGCTCGAGTACCACGACGAGGACCCGCTGCGGGGCCGCTATTTCGGGTTCAACGACTGGAACGCGCCGGTCGAGTTTGATAATCTGAAGATATTTGAGTTGTAATAGGTCTCAGAAGTTCATCGCCGCGGCGGGGCCGTCCTGGCCGGGGGAACCCGGGCTGCCGAGGGACGAGCCGCCCAGACCTCCGTGACCACCCTGGCCGCTGCCGGCGAACGTGAGGGACGCGGCCTTGTACGCGGACAGCAAGGCCTCCGGGGCCCCGTGCACGAACAACCCGTAGGCGGGTCCGCCGCAACCACCACCGCCGCCGCCGCCGTGACCGCCGGACCCTCCGTTGCCGCCATGACCGCCCCCGGAGGTGCAGAACGTCGCGGTCGGCCCCTGGGCATCGGGCCCGCCCGCGGCGCCAGCGCCGCCCTTTCCGCCCACGCCGCCGTTCCCGCCGTGGCCCCCGTCCCCGCCGCGACCCGGCACGATGACGAGGTCCGCGAGGGCCGGCAGGGACGCGGGCGGGGCCGTGAAGACCAGGAAGATCGCGAAAGACCCGCCCCCGGAACGGCCTCCCTCCCCACCGGTCGCCCCGCACCCCCCGGAACCGCCGCCTCCGCCGCTGCCGCCCACGTCGCTGTACAGGGAGGCCTCGAACCCACAGCCCACCGTCTCGACGCCGCCCGCGGCGCCGCCGCCACCGCCTCCGCCGCCGTGACCGCCGGACCCGCCGTTCCCGCCGGCCCCCGGCACCCAGGTGTCGCCGACGACGCCCCCGGAGGACGCCAGGCACGGCAGGCCGGCCGGCCCCGGCACCCCGGGCGTCCCCGGCAGGCCGTTCGCCCCCTGCATCGAGCCGTCCGGCACGGTGCACAACCCGCAGGACCCAAAGACGCTACAGGCGGGATTGATCACGGCGTCGAGC